>JACPWC010000117.1 GCA_016197225.1 Chloroflexota bacterium | reverse complement strand
CACTGTTGCCCCGCTGGAGGCGGCCAAACCGAAAACTACAGCCTGGGAGGTGCTGGCGCTGGTGCTGGGGTTGAGCGGCCTCGTGGGCGGAGTCGGTCTGGCCGCTTTGGTTGCGCTGGCTTTGAGTCTGACTCCGAATCGCCAGGGACTCGATCTGGTGGCCGTCGTGACAATTTTTGGTTTGGGCTTGCTGGGCGGGCCACTCGTTTGGGAGGCGGCGCAGGCTTTGCGCGGCCGCGCTTCTTTTATATGGCAAGCCAACTTGCGCTGGCTGATGGTTGGCGGCTTGCTGGTCGTAGCTTCGTTGGCTTGCGGGCAGGCTTCGTTGAGTCTCAATCTCGCGCCCGACGTGCTGATCGGGCTGGCCCAATATTTTGCCGTGCTCGGCGCGGCGGCATTTCTGTTGGCGCTCACGGCGGGCGGCTGGGCCGGGTTCAGCCGGTTGCGGGCCTGGGGACATTTTATTAGCGGCGCGTGGCTGGCTATTGTCATTGCCTTCGCCGCCGAAGTGATCCTCATCGGCCTGCTGGCCGTGGCCGGGCTGAGCCTGCTATCCGTCGTCGCTCCCGATGAATTCGATCAGTTGCTCGGCCTCTTTCGCGCCGTCCAACTTACGGGCGACCTTGAACGGCTGAGCGAGTTTGTTCTCAAGCCCTGGGTAATCGTCTCCACCCTGGTGGTGGCCGCCGGTCTGCTCCCAGCCCTCGAAGAGTTGATCAAGCCGCTGGGCGTGATCTTGATGTTGCGGCGTCGGCCCACGCCGATGGCGGCTTTTCTCGGCGGCGTGCTGGGCGGCCTCGGCTTTGCCGTGGTGGAGAGTCTGGCCAACCTGGGCGCGACTCGCGAGGGCTGGCTGGCGCTGGTGACGGCTCGCATGGGCACCATGATCATGCACGGGTTGACCGCCGGTTTGGTGGGGTGGGGTTGGGGCCAGTTGGCGGCGACACGAAAACCGTGGCGGCTTCTTGTTTCGTATCTGGCCGCCGTCGCCATTCACGGCCTGTGGAATGGCGCGGTGGTGGCCGTTTCGTTTGGCAGTTTGCCTCTGCTCACGCCGGGCGTGGACGTGATGCAACAAATTGTGCCCGGCCTGTTGGTCGCGGTCAGCGCATTGATCGTTTTGGGGTTGGTGCTGGGCGGGCTGGCGGCGTTGGGGATGATTGGCTACCGTTTGCGTAAAGCAGAAACGGCGGTAGGGGCGATTCACGAATCGCCCGATTGAACGCCCCTACCTAAATCATCGTCGGCGGGAGCGGGAACTCCGGTTGCGCCGCCCGCCGGATTTTGGCTCCCGGCTTCCGGGCGCCGGGGCGGCTTCCCCGGAAGGGTGAGGCGGCGGGGCGTGCAGAGTCTGTTGGTAATTGTCGTCCAACAGCATAGCGATCAGATCGGTCTCATCTTCATTCTCGGCCAGGCTTCGGGCCAGTGGCACAAACCGCTGACTGCGCTCGGTTTGCAATTTGTCGCGGTCGCGCAGGCGGGCTTCGAGCAAGGCCGTCAGGCGTTGAGAGACGATGGCTTCCACGTCCTCGTCGGTGGGCAGAGGCCGCTCTTGCAGATCAATGCCGAATCGTTTAGCAATACGATCCAGTTCAAATTTTTCCACCCCGGCCACGAGCGAGATGGCGACGCCGCTGGCCCCGGCCCGCCCGGTGCGCCCGGCGCGATGAATGTAGGCTTCGAGGTCTTCGGGCGGCTCGTATTGAATGACGTGCGAGAGTTCGGGGATGTCCAGCCCGCGCGCGGCTACGTCGGTGGCGACGAGGAAGCGCAGAGTTCCCTGCCGCACGCGCTCCATCACTTTGTCGCGAGCGCCCTGAGCCAGGTCGGAACTCAACTCGTCGGCGTCGTAGCCAAAGCGTTGCAGGACGACGGTGACGTAGTGGACTTTGGTCTTGGTATTGCAGAAGATGATGGCCGAGTCCGGGTTTTCAATCTCGATGATGCGAATCAAGGCCCGATCTTTGTCCATGCCGGGCGCGGTGTAATAAACGTGCTCGGTGTCGGTGACGTGGACGTGATCGCGGCTGAGGCTGAGGGTTTCGGGGTGGCGCAGAAATTCGCGGGCCAGGCCGATGACGTGCGGCGGGAAGGTGGCCGAGAACATGCAGGCGTTGACCGGACGCGAGGGCAGGTAGCGTTGCACCTGCTTCATGTCCGGGTAGAAGCCCATAGACAACATGCGGTCGGCTTCGTCGAAGATCAGAATCTTCAAGTGCTCCAGCGACAGGGTGCGGCGGAGCAAGTGATCGAGCACGCGCCCCGGCGTGCCGACGACAAGATGCGCGCCCTGCTTCAAGGCTTCAATTTGCGGGCCGTAGCGCACGCCGCCATAGACCGCCGCCGTGCGCGCGCCCGAGTCGCCGCACAACATCTCGGCCTCTTGGGCCACCTGCCGGGCCAACTCGCGGGTGGGAACCAGCACCAGCGCTTGACATTCATTGCGCCTCGGGTCAATTCGATCCAGGATGGGCAGGATAAACGCGCCGGTCTTGCCGCTACCGGTGCGCGATTGAATCATCATGTTCCGCCCGGCCAAAAGGTAAGGGATGGCTTTGGCTTGCACCGGCATCAGCGCCGTCCAGCCGGCGCGGGCGGCGGCTTCGCGCAGGCGTGGCGGCAATTGTTCCGCCGTTATTTCAAGCAGGGTATTATCAGGTTCTTCAATGAGAGCGTCGCCGGTTGTGGCCGCGCCGCGGTTGGTTGGTGACATTCATTTCTCCAAATCGTTGATTGCCAGGAGTCTGTAGGGCGAATTGCCAATTCGCCCTACACCTAAGCTGAGGCGATTATGACACAGCCGGACGGGGAAAGCAAAACAAACACCAAAGGAGTCAACTCATGAACTACCGCCTCTTTGGCCGAACCGGAGTCAAAGTTTCGCCGTTGTGCCTGGGCGCGTTAAACTTCGGCGGCCCCACCGCTGAAGCCGACTCGATTCGCATCATTCATGCCGCCCTCGACGCCGGCATCAATTTTGTGGATACGGCCAATATGTATCACGCCGGAGCCAGCGAAGTCATTGTGGGCAAGGCCATCGCCGACCGGCGCGACAAGGTTTTTCTGGCGACCAAAGTTCATTTCAAAATGGGTGACGGCCCAAACGACAGCGGTAACTCGCGCTTACATCTCCTCAAGGCTTGTGAGGACTCTCTGCGTCGCTTGAACGTCAATCACATTGATCTCTATCAGGTTCACCGGCCCAGCCTGGAGATTCCGGTGGACGAGACGCTGGGCGCGCTGACCGACTTGGTGCGGGCCGGCAAGGTGCGCTACATCGGTTGCTCCACCCACCCGGCCTGGAGGGTGATGGAGGCGCTGGCGGTGAGTGAGCGATTCGGTTTCGCCCGTTACGTGAGCGAACAGCCGCCCTACAATTTGTTGGATCGTCGAATAGAGAATGAACTTGTGCCGCTGGCTCTGCGCTACAACCTGGCGCTCCTGCCCTGGGCGCCGCTGGCGCAGGGCGTGCTGGCCGGGCGCTATTCATCGGCAAGCTCTGTGCCTGCCGATTCGCGGGCCGGGCAACAGCCGGGCAGTGTCTACGCCGACCGCGTCACGCCACTCGGCATCGAGGCCGGGGAAAAATTTGCCAAAATTGCGAAACAGTTTGGGAAGACACCCGGCCAACTGGCGTTGTCCTGGTGCAAAGATCAGCCGGGCGTCACCTCGCCGGTGGTGGGGCCGCGAACGATGGAGCAGTTGCAGGACTTGTTGCCGGTGTTGGAAATGACGTTGGGCGAGGAGGAACGGGTCGCCTGTGACTCGATCAACCCGCCTGGCGGCGCGCTGGTCAACTTTCACAACTCGGCGGCCTGGATGAAGACGCCGAGCTTGTAAACAAAACCCCGGCTACTCTGCCGGGGCCGGTGGATCACTCTCTCCGCTTTCCTTCCAGTTGCGGAACAATGTCAACAACTCAGCTTTTGCGGCTGGCGGCACGGTATCTTCTGTCAGGCGGCCCAGAAGCAAAATGGTTCGCCGCATTTGCGCGAAATAGCTTTGACAGCCCTCACACCGGGAAAGATGAGCTTCAAAGCGCGCCCGTTGCTCCGTAGGCAAAGCCTCTTCCAGATAGTCGGTGACAAGTTCCACCAGCTCTTTGCAGGTTATCTCTTCAGCCATCACAGTCCTTCATTCAAATATTGCTCCAGCGCCTGCCGCACTTTGGAGCGCGCGCGATGTAGCAAAACCCGTTGATTGGTCTCAGTGATCGCCAAAATATTACAAACTTCTTGCGCCGGCCAGCCTTCAATGTCGCGCCGGGTGATCACCTCGCGCTGGGCGGGAGGCAGGGCGGCAATTGCCTGCCGAATAACGTCCATCGTCTCCCCTGTCAGAAATTTTTCCTCGGGTATCTCATCCCAGGCTGAGACATACGTTCCCCACTCGTCCGGCCACTGCGAGTGGTCGGGCGGCAGGAATCGTTCGGAGGCCACCGACGGTTCGTCGGTGTCAAGTTCACTCTTAGCCAGGGCCGAAAATGGCGTCGAGCGGCTCTCGCGTAGCCCCCGAGTCTTGGCCCGGTTGGTGAGGACGGTGAACAGCCAGGTCTTGAGCGACGACCGCCCCTCGAATCGATCCAACCCTTTCAACAAGCCCAGCCACGTTTCCTGGGCCACGTCCTCGGCGGCGGCCTGGTCGGGCACGTACATCATCGCCAGCCGCACCAGTGAGGCATGATGGCGCTCGACCAGAGTCGCAAAGGCCGATTCGTCGCCCCGGCGCAGGGCGGCCAGCAGGGTTACGTCGTCCATTTGAGTGATGGTTGAATCGTTCATGGGTGAAGACAGGATACTCCAACGCGGTTGATGCGTCAAACCTGGCCGCCTTTTTTCCTCAACCTCTCCATGCTCGCTTCATAATTGATCCACAATTCTGCCCGATACTCCCGTCATCACAAATTTCAACAAGGAGAAAACATGAACAGGAGAATTATTTTCGGTGTCTTGCTGGCGCTCCTCTTGCTGGCGGGCGCAGTGGCCATCGGCGCGACAGCCTACCGGGCTGGCGTGGCTCAGGGGTTGGCCGATAGCGGCAAGCTGGTTCTGCCGGGCGGCGAGGGCTTTGCGCCTGAGGGAGGCGCGCCTGCATTCGCCTATCCCTATTACGGCTTTCACCATCGCCCGTTTGGCTTTGGGCCGTTCGGCTTTGGCTTTGGTTTCCTCCAATGCCTCTTCCCGCTAATCTTCTTCTTCCTCTTCTTCAGCCTCCTGCGCGGACTCTTCGGTTGGCGCAGACCCTGGGGCTGGGGTGGACATCACGGCGGGCACGGCCCGTGGAACAAGGGCGCGCCGCCGATGTTTGAAGAGTGGCACAAGCGGGCGCACGGTGAACAGCCCACACCGCCGCAAGAGCCGCCGCAAAGCTGAGAGGCTCTGAACGCGAGAAAGTCCAGCCACGAATTTCACGAATTACACGAATAAGGAATCTCAATTCGTAAAGTTCGTGTAATTCGTGGCAAAGTTTTTGCCTTTGCGCTCTTGGCGTCTTTGCGGTTAAATAGCGTTGCCCAATGAAAACGATCCTCGTGGTTGACGACGAATCCAAGATCACCCAGCTTGCGCGCGATTATCTGGAGCACGCCGGGTTTGGCGTCGTCACCGCCCACGACGGCCAAACCGCCCTCGCCGCCGCCCGCTCGGCCAAACCCGATCTCGTCGTCCTCGATCTCGGCTTGCCCAAAATGGATGGCCTCGATGTGACTCGAACCTTACGCAAAGATTCGCAAGTGCCCATCATCATGCTCACCGCGCGCGGCGAGGAAAGCGACAAGCTGGTGGGCCTCGAACTCGGCGCCGACGACTACATCACCAAACCCTTCAGCCCCAAAGAACTCGTTGCCCGCGTCCGGGCTGTGTTGCGCCGGGCTGAAGCCGCCGGGACAACTACCGCTGAGATCATCCGCGCCGCCGACCTGACGCTAGACATGCCTCGCATGAGGTTGACGCTCAAAGATCAACCTGTTGACTTGACGACCACCGAGTTTCAATTGCTGGCGGCGCTGGCCGCCCAGCCGGGCCGCATCTTCACCCGCGCCCAACTGCTCGACGCCGTGCGCGGCGTGGCCTTTGAATCTTACGAGCGCGCCATAGACACCCACATCAAAAACATCCGCCGCAAGATCGAACCGAACCCGCGCCAGCCGCGTTACGTGCTGACGGTCTATGGTGTGGGCTACAAGTTCGCCGATACTTAGACGAACGACGGCAGACGATGGACGACGGAAGGGTTATCGTCCATCGTCTGCCGTCCGTCGTCAACTTGCCAATGCACTTCCGCCGCTTCCCCCGCCGCCGCCCGCCCTGGTGGCCCAACGACGAACCCTGGCCGCCGATGGGGCCGCCGGGCCTGCGTGTCTGGCGAAACATGCGCGGGCGATTCTTCTGGCGGCTGGGTGGCCTGTTTGCGCTCCTGTCTATGTTCACCGTCGGCGGCTGTTCGCTGGCATTCTGGCTGGCGTTTGTCGGCGCCGAACGCTTTCACATCCCGCGCGGCGCAGTGCCCTTCCTCGGCTTCAGCAGTTTTGTGATCGTCGTCATGGCGTTTACGTTGATCGGACGGTCGCTGAGGCGCACCGCTTTGCCGGTGGACGATCTGATGGAAGCGGCCGGCCGGGTGGAAGCCGGCGACTACACCGCCCGCGTCGCCGAGCGCGGGCCGCGTGAGGTGCGCGCCCTGACTCGCGCTTTCAACGCTATGACCGAGCGACTGGAGAAGAACGAAGCCCAGCGCCGCAACCTGCTGGCCGACGTGACTCACGAACTGCGCACGCCGCTGACTGTGGTGCAAGGCAACCTCGAGGCCCTGCTCGACGGAGTCTACCCGGCGGACGAGGCCCACCTCTCGCCCGTCCTCGAAGAGACTCGCGTCATCTCGCGCCTGATAGACGACCTGCGAACGCTGGCGCTGGCCGAGAGCGGCATGCTCAAACTCCAGCGCGAGCAAACTGATCTGGATGTGCTTCTTGGCGAAGCCGTCGCCTCTTTTCAAACCCAGGCTGACGCGGCGAATATTGAACTGAGCCTCTTGATGGCGGACTTGCCACTGCTGGAAATTGATCCGGTCCGGATTCGGGAAGTGCTCTCGAACTTGATCGCGAATGGCCTGCGTTACACGCCGCGCGGCGGCAGGGTGCAAGTGACGGCAGCCACCACCGAAAACGGTGTCGCCGTCTCTGTTGGCGACACCGGCTCGGGCATCGCCCCCGACGACTTGCCCCACATTTTTGATCGCTTCTACAAGTCCGTCGAGTCGCGCGGGACGGGGTTGGGGTTGGCGATTGCCAAAAATTTAGTGGCGGCTCATGGCGGGGAAATCGTCGCCGAGAGCGCGCCGGGCCAGGGCACGACGATCCGTTTTACCTTGCCGTTAGAGCCTGTTTGATAAATCGAGTTTTGGCCGATTTGACGCTCCCCAACCGCGTCCTTCGCGAAGCATCCCTGTGGGACGCGGTTGGCCGCCCGCGAGGACGCGGACTCCGTGGCTCTCATTCCCCCTCAGCCCACTGCTCGCAGGTTTTGCGATAGAGCGTGCCGGGCAGGTATTGCGCCCACTCGGCCTGGGTCAGGTTGCGGCCGGCAGTCTGGCAGGCGCGCGCGTTCAACAGCGCAAAGTTATTCGCGTCGCTCACATCCTCGTTAGGTTGTATTGTCGGGGCGCTCCACAGGATGACGGCGTTATCGTCGCCGCCAGAGACGAAGGTATCGCCGGCGCTGAAGGCCACACTTCGCACCGCGCCTCTATGCCCAACGAGCGGCAGGCCGATTTGTTTTCGCCGGTTCACGTCCCACAGGCGGACGGTGTTATCCAAACTGCTGGAGGCCAGTAACTGGCCATCCAGGCCGAAGGCGAGGCCGGTGATTTCGTCTGTGTGATCGTCGAGGCGAGGTTCGATCTGTTCCAGCGGCCCGACAGTGACGTTTGCCAGAATGATTTTGTTCTGACGGCTATAGGCCACCATTTTCTCGTCGGCGCGGAAGGTAAGGCCAGGCAGAATTTCGCCATTGTATAACAACAGGCCGCCGGTGCGTTGGCCGGTGACAATGTCCCACTGCCACACGTAGAGGTTGTTGCATGCGGCAGATGTCCCCGCTGGTCTGGCGCAACCGATGATACGTAGAGTCCGGTTATTGGCTCTGAAAGCCACGCCTAAAACTTCGGTGAACTCGAAAGGCGCGTCTCCATAGTCAGGCCGCGCAAGCTCCGCGCGGCTTGCCACATCCCACAATCGCGCTGTGCCGTCGAGACTGCTTGAAGCGAGTTGCTTGCCGTCGGCGCTGAAGTCGAGGCCGGTGATGCCGCCAGTGTGCCCGGTGAGTTGGCTCGTTTGTTGGCCGGTGGCAACATCCCACAAAATGATCGTGCCCGTCTCATCGCCCGATGCCAACACCGTGCTGTCAGCGCTGAGGGCCACGCCGGTGACCGGGTCGGTGTGGCCGTAAAAATAGCCGAGCAGAGTCGGATTGGTCTTGAACACGCCCAGCAGTGCGTTCTTCACATCATCTGTATCGGTCAGCCGGTTGGCCTCCACGCTCAACAACAGCGCCAGGCCGGGTTGCTGGCCGGCCAAGTCCAACGCTTGCAGAGCCAACTGGCGTGAGAGGGCAAGCTGAGAATTCTTATCGGCGCGGTCACGCTCGGATTCGGCAGTGGCTTGCTGGGCAACCGCTTGAGTGCTGGCGGCCTCGGCAGTGCCCTTTTGGGCGACGGCTTGGGTGCTGGCGGCCTCAGCGATTCCCTGTTGCGCGACAGCTTGGGTGCTGGCGGCCTGAGCCGTGCCGGCATTGGCCGCGTTCATCGCGGCGAGCGTGGCGTTGCCGCCCGCCGCAATGTTGGCCTGATTACCAAAAAAAGCGGCGGCGATGGCCAGGATAACGGCCACCACGCCCACGGCGGTGATGATCCGGTTGCCCAGCCGCAAACGGCGTGCGGCCTGTTCCTGCTCCTCGGCTCTCTGCTTTTCCACTTCGGCGATGCGCCGGGCGTCGTCCAGTTCACGCTGGCGGATGGCTTCCTTGTGACGCTCGGCGGCTTCTTCCGCATCCCGGCTGGCTTTGACGAACTCGGCCTCCAGCAGATTCAAATCGTCATACTGCAAAGCTTCGGCCAGCAGAGCGCCGCGCCGCAATGCGCTGGGGTCTTTGCTCAACCTCAGCCATTGTTCGGCGGCGGCGGTCAGCCGGTGGCGCTGGCGTAGAGTGATGCGTTCCTCGTCCAGCCAATCCACCAGGCGCGGCCAGTTGCGCAACAGCGCCTCGTGCGCTATTTCCACCTGCGCCTCGCTCCCGGACTCGCCGGGAGTCATACGTACCAGATGAGCGCGAATCAATTTGTCCAGCACGCCGTCAACCCGGTCATTGGCTTCGTCTTTGTGGTAGAGGCTGCCGCGCCGCACACGGTTGCTGGTCATTTCCGCGCCTTCGCCCGGCTTGACCATTTTGAGCAACATGCGCTTGGCCGTGGCCTGCTCTTCGGGAGTCAGGTTGTTGTATAACTCGTCGGCGGTGTTTGCCAGAGCCTGGCGGCCTCCGCCCAGCTTGCGGTAGGCCTCCCACGTGATCTGATTGTGATCGCGGCGCTCCCACAGCTTGAGCAGGGTAAACTGCAAGAGCGGCAGGGCCGCCGGTTCGCCCAGAAGGTCGTTGAGCAAATCATCCACCACGCCTTCTTCGAACTTCAGACCGATCATCGCCGCCGGCGCTTCAATCGCCTCACGCAGTTCGCCGGCGTTGAGCGGCCCCACCCGCACCGCCGCTTGTTCGAAAAGCTTTTGGAAGTCGGGCAGGCGCGCCACCTGCGCTTCAAAGTCGGTGCGCATGGTGAGGATGACGACCTGCCCGGCATTCGTCAAGCTCACCAGGCTGTCCACAAAGGTTTGCCTCAGCCCATCGTCGGCGCAGAGGGTGAAGGCCTCTTCAAACCGATTCACCACGATGACGACGCCGCCGGTGAAGTGGCTGGCAATCAATTGAGTCAGGTGGCCCGGTCGTTCGAGAGTTAACTTGACCTGCTCGCCCGCCCACTCTGCCGAGTCGGTATTGGACGGGCGAGTCAACTCGGACAAATTCGCGAGCGGGTTCGAGCCGGGCACGATGGGCGGGAAGTAGTGCCAACCGGCGCTATCGGGAAGCGCGCCGCTCTTGAGGGCCGGAATCAACCCGGCCTGCACCAGCGACGACTTGCCACTGCCCGAGGGGCCTAACACGACCAGCAGAGGAGATTTCTTCAGCCTGGCTACAAGGTCTTTTACCAAACGCGTCCGCCCAAAGAACACGCCCTTATTCGTTTCACCGAACGCCTCCAGGCCCACATAAGGGCAGAGGGCATCGTCCAGTTCGGGGGCGAGATTGGAGTCGAACTCGGCCAGGGTGGCATCGGGCGGCTCGTAGCCGGGGCGGTAGAGGCGGGTGCTCCAGTAGTCGAGGAAGCCCTGGGCCGCCTGACGGTCGTTATCTTCGGCGAGTAGAGCGCCGGTGGCCCGCCCCTTCAAGATGAAGGCCTCGGCCTCAGCCCGCAGGTCGGATGTTTTGGCCTTATCGCGCTGGCGCTTGAGCAGGTTGCGATAGGCGGCGCGCATCGCATCCAGCGATGGGAAGCGAACGTCGTCGGTGGTTGGAGTTTGGGTGTTGTTCATTCGATCATCCCCAGCACAGAGGCCAGCGGCGCGCCGATCTTGCGAAGTTCGCCGCACAAGGTTTTCAAGTCAACGTCCACGCGATAAAAACGATCCCCGGCCCGGCGGCGATAACTGCGGAAGGTGCGTTTGACTTTGACTGGATTGTTGGCGGCCAGGGTTTCATCCAAGCCATCGCCTTCTTTTTTGATGGCGACGGCCCATTCGTCGGTGAGGCCGTCGTACAAGGGGGTGGCTTTGGTCTTCAAGTCGGGCCACGACATTTCAAGTTCTTCCAGGTCTTGTTCAATGGCAGCTTCGAGCCGCCGCAGTTCGACGTCAATATCCTGCCAATGATCGTGTTCGTCCACGAGCGCAATCAAGGCGTGGTCGAGGTTGCTCAGGGCCTCGACGCCGGTTTTAAATTGGCCGACTTTTTCAGCGTCGAGGTCGAGCGAGGCCAGATTCTCGCTTACCTGCGAAAGGGTTTGGACGAGGGCCGGCAGGCGCATGGCGCGCGCGGCTTGATTCAAAAGGGTGTTGATCCGCGACGGCTGAACGGACAGGAGGCGGTTCAACCGCCAGGTCACTTGCTTGAGTTGTTTGGCGTCCAGCTTCTCGATGGCCGTGCTGAGGTCGGCGCGAGCCAGCGCCACTTCTTCAATCCACTGCACATCTTGCTTGGGCGCGGACGGGCGCTCGGCCACCTGGCGCAGTTCGGCGACGATGCCTTCGAGGGTGAGCAGGTAGTCGGTGAGATTGTCGAGGGCCATCTCGTCGTCGGGGAAACGGGCGGCGGCTTGAGTGATGCCACTGTAGCAGTGAAATTGCAAGCGGTGCAGGAGGTCGTGCAGGTCTTTGTAGTCGCCCAGCATATCCACCTGATCGCGCGCCGCCGTGAAGTCGGTGCCGAAGGCGATGACGGCATTGCGCACGTCGGAGGAGCGCTCCATCAATTCGTGCAGGGCGGCCAGACCTTCGCCGACGGCGTCGGGGGCCGCCGCTGGCGCGCCGATGATGACTGTGGCCCCGGCGGCGGCCTGGATGACGTGGCCGCCGGCCGTGATCTTGTCGCCGCCGGTCACGTCGCCACTGCCGACGGTGATCTGCGCATTCTCGCCGATGGAGACGCCGCCCTCTTGGACGGATCCAGCGGGGGGAGTGGTATCAGGTTGTGTTTCCTCGGCCATAACAGCCTTCTTTCAGAGCAAAAAAATCAGAACGTAGATTTTCGCCGATCCTTTTTTGGTTGTATCCGTGTTTATCCGCATCCCGATTTCTTGGCCTGAGTAGTCACGAAATGTCCTTGAATTTGAACTACGGTTTAGACGCAGTGATGATGCCGCCTGTTCGCGCAAGTTGTTCTTGATCCAAAGTGATCAATGGCAGACCCAGTTCAAGCGCCAGCGCCACATAAACCGAGTCCGCGCCGCGCAAGGCGTGGTCGGCGGCTAACCGCGCCGCCGTTTGCGCCAAATTGCTGTCCACAGACACGAATCGCAGCGTTGGAAGACGGGTGATAATGGCAACGGCATCATGGGCGGATCGGGAGTTGCCCGTGCGCCGCGACACTGCGCCGGCAATTTCACTCAATACCAGCGTCGGCGCAACAAATTGCCCGCCGCTCGCGGCCTGAGTCTCCAGCCAGGCGCGGCTGGCCGCATGATGAACATCCACCGGCACCAACCGGCTGACCCACACGCTGGCGTCAACCACCGCCGCCCTCATCAGCGCCGCTCCACGCTCACCGCCTCGGCGGCGCTTAACCCGGCGGGCCAGCGCTGGCCGATCTCCTCGGCCACCCGATCCAGATCAGCCCAGATCGCCCCGAGCACTTGCGGATCAGGTTTGGTCGGAGCGGCGGGAATGATACGGGCGATCACCTGCCCGCGATAAGTGATGTCAATCGCTTCGCCTTTCTCGCGCACGCGGCGCAGAATCTTGCTAGCGCTCAGGCGCAGTTCACGCACTCCAATCGTATTCGCGCGCAATGTTTTTTGCATCTCAGACTCCGTTGTGACTACAAATGTGGTGACATTATATACCCGATTGGCGAAGGCAGGCACTGGCGTTCTGAGTTCCCCGGTTGTTGACACGATTGTATGCTAATAAAGGAAAAATACAACAACCTTACTCCTATTTCCCGTCACCTTCGATAAATCCATTCCTCCTATTCCTTCAGTGTTATAATCGTTTCACCCTCCCACCCGCTGTGGGATTTTTTATGTGACCGCCATGCTCGATAAACTCACCGGAATCGAAACCCGCTACGAAGAACTGAACCGCCTGATGTCCGACCCGGCTCAGTTGGACAACTACGCCAAAGTCGCCGAGTTCGCCAAAGAGCGGTCGTCGCTGGAAGAGATTGTGACCAAGTTCCGCGAGTACAAGGACGTGCTCAAGAACCTGGCCGACGCCCGCGCCTTGCTCGACAACGAAGAAATGAGAGAACTAGCCGAGGCCGAAATCCCCGATCTAGAAAAGAAACAGGCTGAACTCGAAGGGCAACTGAAAGAACTGCTCTTGCCGCGCGACCCGCGCGACCAGAAGAGCGTGATTGTCGAAATTCGGGCCGGGGCGGGCGGCGACGAGGCCGGGTTGTTTGCCGCCGAGCTTTACCGCATGTACACTCGTTACGCCGAAGGGCGCGGCTGGAAGGCGTCCTTGATGTCGTCGAACGAGAGCGGAATCGGCGGTTTCAAAGAGGTGATTTTTGAAGTGAGCGGCAAGGGTGCGTACTCGCGGCTCAAGTTCGAGTCGGGTGTGCACCGGGTTCAACGGGTCCCCGTCACCGAGTCGTCGGGCCGGATTCACACTTCCACCGCCACCGTGGCCGTGCTGGCCGAGGTGGACGAAGTGGAAATTGACGTGCCGGAGAAGGACGTGAAGATTGACACCTACCGCGCCTCCAGCGCGGGCGGTCAGAACGTACAAAAGAACGCGACCGCAGTGCGCCTCACTCACATCCCCACCGGCCTCGTCGTCACCTGCGAAGACGAGCGCTCGCAAACTCAGAACCGATTGCGGGCGATGAGCATTTTGCGGGCGCGGCTCTACGAAGCCGAAATGGAAAAGCGGCAGACGGCGGCCTCTGCCGAGCGCAAGAGCCAGGTGGGTAGCGGCGACCGGAGCGAGAAGATCCGCACCTACAACTTCCCGCAGGGCCGGGTCACCGATCACCGAATCGGCGTCTCGTCCTTCAACCTGCCATCGGTGATGGACGGCGACATTGACACGTTCATTGACGAACTGGCGACGCGGGAGCAGGCGGAGAAATTGGCGGAGGCGGGGGTGTGACGAGCGTCCGCGCCGCACTCTCAATGTTCATCAACCCACTGCCTCATCGCGAAGCCGCCCTCCTCCTCGCCCACACTCTCGGCCAGAGCCGCGAGTGGGTGCTGGCCCACCCCGAAGCCGAACTGACGCCCGAACAAGGCGAACGCTTCGCCAAGCTTGTTGAGCAGGCTGAACATGGCGTACCTCTGCCTTACCTGCTCGGCCAGTGGGAGTTCTTCGGCCTCAACTTCAAAATCACGCCCGACGTTCTCATTCCACGACCTGAGACTGAGTTGCTTGTAGAAAAAGCAATAGTGATCAGTGAACAGTGGGCAGTGAACAGTGAGCGAGAACAGGGCACTGGTGACGGTTCACTGTTCACTGTCGTTGACGTGGGAACGGGAAGCGGCATCATCGCCGTAACGCTCGCCGTCAAGCTTCCTCATGCTCACATCGTCGCCACTGACATTTCTGCCGCCGCGCTGGATGTGGCGCGGGCAAATGCTGTTGCGCACGGCGTCGCCAACCGGGTACAATTCATTCACGGCGATCTGCTGGAGGGCGTGGATAAGGTGAACCTGATTTGCGCCAACCTGCCCTACATCCCAACCGCCGAACTTGAGACCTTGCCCGTCGCCAGGCACGAGCCGGCTCTGGCCCTCGACGGCGGCCCGGACGGTTTGCGCGTGATCGAGCGTTTGCTGGCAACCGCAGGCGATCATCTCCTGCCCGGAGGCGCACTGCTGGCTGAAACTGCGGCCACACAAGGCAAAGCGGCGGCATCCCTGGCCTGCCACTACTTCCCCTCAGCGCGAGTGGAAGTTCACAAGGATTTGGCTGGTTTGGATAGACTGCTCCTGATTGAAATGCACAATTCACAATTCTCAATGCGCAATTGAGAATCTCCAATTCTCTAATCTCCAATCCCATGAACTCCCTCCTCACCCTCCAACCCATCGCCCGCGTCCGCCGCAACCACGGCCTGGAGCACGCCACCATTCACGTCCTCACCGCCCGCAAGCGCCGGAGCATGGCCGGCTACTCGGACGCTAACGGCTTCTGGCTCCTGGGCGACCTGCCCACCGACGAAGTGGAAGCCGCCGCCCACGAAGCTTTGAAACGGATGAAAGGCGGGGAGCATGATCTGGCGATTCATCCCAACTGCGGCACAAACTTTGTCACCGCCGGAACCTTCGCCGGGTTGGCCGCCTTTGTGTCGTTGATCGGGGCGCGAACGTGGCGCGACAAGCTGGAGCGCCTGCCGCTCACCCTGGCTTTCGCCACGGCCGCCATCGTCTTTGCCCAGCCCGTCGGCCTGCGCCTGCAAGCCGAGATCACCACAAACGGTGTGATGGGCGAGATGGAAATTGCGTCGGTGAAGAAGGTGAGCACTTCGCCCGCCGTCATGCACCGCATCGAAACACGCGGCTGACGACGAAAGACGACGGACGACTTCGGTTTGTCCATCGTCTATCGTCCATTGTCCATCGTCTCTTCATGCCCCTCCCGCAACTAGCCATCCTTCACGGCGACGACGACTTCGCCATTGCCGGGCGCGTGACTGAGCTAAAGGCCGAGATGGGCGATCCGTCGCTGGCCTCGCTCAACATCGCCGAACTCGACGGCAAAACGATCACCCTGGCCGAACTGCGCGGGGCGTGCGACACCATGCCCTTCCTCACCGAAAAAAGGCTCATCATCGTTCGCGGCCTGCTGACCCGTCTGACGGGCAAGACGACGGATGACGCGGGCCACTCCGCAGAAGAGGCGGCTGGTGCTGGCGCATCCTCACAAAATTTTGTGGACGGCCTCATTGCTTATTTCCCCGAACTGATGCCGTCCACTGCGCTGGCGCTGGTCGAACCCAAAGCCGTCAATGAGCGAAGCCGCATTCTCAAAGCGGCAGAGAAAGCGCCGGGCGTTGAAATCAAAAAGTTCGACGTGCCGCAGGGGCCACAAATGATGCAGTGGATCATTCGCCGGGCCAAAGCGGGCGGCGGCGAATTTTCGCCCGCCGGAGCCGAGGCGCTGGCGACGGCGGTTGGCGACGAGCCGCGCATGCTGGCTCATGAAATTGAGAAACTGCTGGCTTACGTGAACTGGGCGCGCCCGGTGGAAAAGGCCGACGTGGAGCAACTCACCCCGGCGGCGGGCGAAGCCGAGATTTGGGACCTGGTGGACGCGCTGGGGACGCGCAACGCGCAGTTGGCGATCAACAAGTATCACACCCTGTTGAACATGCCCAGCCAGGATCAGTTCGCCATCTTCGGCATGATCGTCCGGCAGTTCCGGTTGTTGTTGCTGGTGCGGGAGATTTTAGACAACGGCGGCAACACCACGCTGGTGATGCAGACTCTCAATCAGAAACCTTATCCGGCAGAGAAACTGGTGAAGCAGGCTCGCAACTTCACTCTTTCAAAACTTGAGACGATCTACCGCCGCCTGCTCGATCTCGACCTCACGCTCAAGTCCGGCGGGGCCGAAGACACGACGGCGATTGATACGTTTATTGCCGGGTTGACGGCATGAATTTTAGACCTTGTCGGGAATAACAATATGACGCTCCCCAACCGCGTCCTTCGCGAAGCATCCCGGTGGGACGCGGTTGGCCGCCCGCGAGGACGCGGGCTATGAGCTTATTTCCGATAAGGTCTTTTCAACGGATTCATTTAAACGGAAAAGCGGATGGCGACGCGCCTCATCCGCTTTTCCGTTTTGCTGAAAGCAATCCGTTGGAAGAGTCTCACTGTTCATCAGTTCCTATTCAGCGCCGCCGTGTTTGCGAAGCAAGTCAGCGATGGCCGCCTTGCCGCCGTCGGCGGCGGCTTTGAGCGGAGTCTTGCCTTCGTAGTTTTTGCTGTTGACATCCGCCCCCTTCGCCAGCAACCACTCGACCATTTCCGGCTGGTTGAACATGACTGCGCCGTGAATGGGCGGACTGCCGCCCGCGCCGGCGTTCACGTCCGCGCCGCGCGCCAGAAGCAGTTCAGCGATCTCTTTGTTGGCGCGGATGATGGCGTGATAGAGCACCGTGATGCCGTGCGCGCCTTTGGCGTTGGCTTGAGTTGGATCCGAGTCGAGATAGGCTTTGACGTTGTCGAGATGGCCGAGCACTGCTTCGGTGCAAATGCCGGTGGGTGCGCCAGCCGCCAAAAGGTAATGGATGATCTCCACGCTCCCCACCTGAGAGGCGGCCTCAATGGCGTGTTCGTTCCAGGAGGCGTTGGCGTTGAGCAGGTTTGGGTGTTGTTCCAGCAATTCCTTCACCCGGGCAAAGTTGCCGTGGGCGTTGCCCACAAAATCGTCAATGAGGTTTTGAGGTAGATCGGTCATCGCAGAAGTCTCCGTCAGGCAGATTTTGTTTTATCCAGCCAGGCGCGCAGGGTCCGGCTGTGATCGTGATAATGCTCGGAGCTGTTGCCGGCAATGACTTGCCAGGGAACCCAGTCGTCCGGCATGTCGCGGAACTTTTGAGGGCAACGAATAAAAATGCCGCCCGCCGACCCGGCCTCTTTTCAGAGACGGGTGGCGGGCGTCAGTTCGATTTGTTCAAGAGCGCAGGTGATCACTTCATCGCCCGTTCCAGATACCAGGTGTTGCGGGCCAGATCATGATACACCACAAACGTCGCCTCGTTGGTGCGCACGCGAAAGCAATGGCGCTCCACGCGCCTCAGCCAGTCGCGGCGCGACACCGTCCAGCATTGCTCCACCGCTTTCACGGCATGACGCCGACCGCGCCACAAAAACGATTTGGGGAAGTAGCCATGTTCTTTGGCCGTCATGTTGATGACTTCGGCGCTGATCATTCGACCTCCAGACTTTGCAAAGACGACTCTTCAAGGTTGCCCGCGCCGCCGATCACCGTGAACCGGCGCGGCATCGGGGGCGCCGCCACTGCCGGGTAAGCGGGGCCGCCGCCCCAACCGTATCCGGGCTGGGGCGTGGGATAACCATAAGCCGGAGCCGATTGGGGCGCCGGCGCGGGTTGTTGCATCACCACCACGCGCGGCGGCTCAACCGGAGCCGGTTCGTTTGGCTTGAGCATAAACTTGGCGGCGATCCAGACCACGATCAGGCTGGTGGGGATGCTCGCGGCTACCCCGGCCACCACGCCCATGAGCACTGCCATCGCCTCCGACGACATCCGCTGGCCGATCACGATTGCCAGTGTGATCGCAAAAGCCAGCAGAGACAACGTGATGATCATCTTGAAGGTGAAAGTCTTCATGGTTATCTCCGCCCGTCGCGCAGAATGTTGGGCAGGTTGTGCCATTCGCGAGCCGGGACGTAAGCCGATTGAAAACGGGTGATCTGCCCGCCGGCCACGGCGATGAAGTCGCCGCGCCCGCCGAGTTTTTCTGCGCCGGTGGCCGAGACGCCGGCCGCCACTCGCGCATCTTCGACACTACCCACGCGCCCCACCAGTCGCACCGGCAGGTTGGCTTTGATGTGCGAGCCGAGCGCGGTTGAGGAGGGTTTCTGCGCGCCGAGGATGAGGTGGATGCCGGCCTCACGCCCGCGCTGGGCCAGCCGGGTGATGGCCGCCTCGATCAACTTATTGCCCGACATTAGCAAATCCACCACTTCGTCAATGATGACGACGATGCGCGGCTGGGAAACGCCTTCGAGATCGCGGCGATCCATTTCCTCGTTGAGGCGGTCGAGCAGGGCCATCGCCGAGACGGCGTCGGAGGCGGGTGGGGCCATCAGGTGCGGCAGGCCCGCCAGCGGGGCAAGGCCGCGCGACTTGGGATCAATGAGGGCGAACTGCAACTGCGACTGCCGGTTGCCAATCGCCAGGCTGAGGGCCATGGCCCGGATCAATTCCGTCTTACCAGAGCCGGTCATCCCGGCCACTAGCACGTGGGTTACGTCGGGCGAGGGCAGGCGGAGAAGGAGAGGGCGGCCATCGTCGGCCATACCGAGGCAGGCCGTGTGCGGCGGCATGGGCGGCAGGCTTCGAAGCAGAGTCATCAGGAAGACCGGCTCGGAGTCCGGGCGGGGCACTTCTACCGCCAGGTTGCTCCCCTCGCGAGAGATGCGGACGTTGTCCGCGCCGAGGGCCAGGGCGATCTCCTCGCTCAGGTTACGCACGACGCTGATCTTCGCGCCCGGGGCGACGGCTACCAGAAAGCGCATCCAGCGCGACGAAACCAGGCCGCCGTGCACCCGAACCGGCACGCGGTGAGAGGCCAGCACCCGCTCGATGCGGTCGGCCTGAAAATTCAGGTAGTCAGAAGTCACTTGTTGGGTCATAGAACTTGTGTTCTAAAATATACACCTCTATTAGAACCCTTGTCAACGGGCAATTTTTGGCTTTTTCCGGCTTGCCCATGCTACAATCCTCAGGTATCCGTTTTCAATTCGCAATCCAAAATCGCAAATCCAAAAATCTCGATGCTCACCAGCCTTGCCAACGACCGCGTTAAACTCGTCCGCGCCCTGCAAAGCCAGCGCAAGGCCCGTGAAAAGGAAGGCCAGTTTGTGGTTGAGGGCGCGCGTCTGGTGGAAGAGGCGTTGAGGGCAAACGCGCCCGTTGACTTTGCCCTTCACACCAACGATCTCGACGACCGCGCCCGGGCCGTGCTCGGCCAACTGCGCCGGCGCGGCGCGACCCTCGTCGAAGTGTCGCCCGAAGTGATAAAAGCCTGCTCGGACACGGAGCATCCGCAAAGCGTGCTGGCAGTTTTACCAATAACCAATAACCAATTACTAAAAGCTGGTAATTGGTTATTGGTTATTTGCGACCGCCTCTCCGACCCCGGCAACCTCGGCACACTTTTGCGAAGCGCCGCCGCCGCCGGCGTGGACGCCGCCTTGCTCGCGCCCGGCACGGTGGACGCTTTCAATCCCAAAGTCGTCCGCGCTGGAATGGGCGCGCATTTTCGCCTGCCAATCGAGTCGCTCACTTGGGATAAAATCGGCGAGAAGGTGAAAGGGCTACAGGTTCGTATGGCCGAAGCTCGATCTCCAATCTCCAATCTCAAATCTCAAATTTCTTATGACCAAGCCGACTGGACTCAACCCTCGGCCTTCATTATCAGCAGTGAAGCCGACGGCCCCAGCGAAGCCGCCCGCGCCTGCGCGGCGGAGTCCGTTTTCATTCCCATGCCCGGCGAAACCGAGTCGCTCAATGCGGCGGTTGCCGGAAGCGTGATCTTGTTTGAAGCAGTGCGGCAAAGAAACGACATCCAACCTCCAACTTCCAACCTCTAACTTCCAACTATGCCCAAAAAACACTCCCTCACCAAACTCCTCCGCATCCCAAACGTCTATTCGTGGGGCGGCGGCCTCAGTGTCTCACCCGACGGCCAGCACGCCGCCGTCAACTGGAACAAGACCGGCTCGTGGGAAATCTGGCTCGTCTCGCTTGCCGGTTCTCAGGCGGGCCAGAAGAGGCCAAAGAAGATCACCGGCGGCTGGGAGAGCAAGACCGCTCCACGCTTCTCGCCGGACGGGTCTCGGCTCGCCTACTTGCAGGATCACGAAGGCGACGAAAACTTCGACATTCACATTTACGACCTGGCGACGGGTGAGACACGCAACGCCATGCCCGACACGCCCGACGCGCTCTACGACAAATTCTCGTGGTCGCCCGACGGCAGGCACATTGCCCTGATCAGCAATCGCGGCGGGCGCTTTGCCGTTCACACGCTTGAGGTGGCAACCGGCCAACTCGCCCGCGTCGTCAATCATCCCTACTCAGACACCGACGTGGCCTGGTCGCCCGACGGCGAACATATCGCCCTCACCGCGCATACTCAGGGGCAGGATAGCAACATTTTTATTGTTCCCGCGCGCGGCGGCGAACTTCGCGCGCTGGCCGACAAGTCCGGCCCCCTTGACGCCGCCACGCCGTGCTGGTCGCCCGACGGCAAACGCCTGGCCTTCGTGGGCTGGCCGAACGGCAATGCCGACATCGGCGTGTGGGAATTGGAGTCGGGTGAGATTGACTGGGTGGCGACGGAAAAATGGGATGAAGAGAACCCGGCCTGGTCGCCGGATGGCGGCGCCATTGTTTACACTGTCAACCGCGACGGCGACGTGTCGCTGAACGTCGTCCAGATCGAGTCGGGCCGCCGCAAAAAGTTCGCCATCGAATCCGGCTATCACAGTGATCCTCAATTCACGCTGAGCGAAGCGAGTGGCGACTCCATCGTTTGCGTCTTTCACAACTCGCGCCGACCCGGCGACCTGTGGAAACTGTCTCTCAAATCGGGCCGGTGGACTCAACTCACCCACTCCGCTCCCGCCGAGGTGAAACCTGGCGACTTTATTCTGCCCCAACCCGTCCGCTGGAAAGCGCCCGACGGCCTGACGATTCCCGGCCTGTTGTTTCAACCGAAAGGCAGGGCCAAACGCCGCCCGGCCATTCTCTACATTCACGGCGGCCCCTCGTGGCAGAGCATGATCGTCTGGTCGCCGCTCATCCAAACCTGGCTGGCCGAGGGCTGGGCCGTGCTCTGCCCCAACTATCGCGGAAGCACCGGCTACGGCAAAGAATTCCAAACCGCCAATCGCTTTGTGCTGGGCCGGGCCGACATCGCCGACATCGTGGCCGGGGCCGACTTTTTGATCCGCAAAGGGCTGGCCGACCCAGAACAGATCGCCATCACCGGTGCGAGCTACGGCGGTTACATGACGATGGCCGGCCTGACTCGTTATCCCGACCGTTTTGCCGCCGGTTCAGCCGTCGTGCCCTTCCTCGACTGGTTCACCGAGTTTGCCAGCGAGCGCGAAGACTTGCGCTACTGGGACTTGCAAAACATGGGCGACCCGGAGATTGACGAAGATCGATTCCGCGAAGCCTCGCCCATGTTCTTTCTGCACCGCATCAACGCCCCGGTGCAAATGCTGGCCGGGGCGCACGACCCGCGTTGCCCCGCCGCCGAAACCGAAAAGGCCGAGGCCGAACTCAAGCGGCTGGGCAAAATCCACGAGACCATCATCTTCCCGGACGAGGGGCACGGCTTTTTGAAGCTGAAGAACAAGCTGACGGCTTATCAGAGGCAATTGAGGTTATTGAAGAGGCATTTGAAATAGAGACTTAGAGAATTGGAGATTGGAAGGCGTCCAATCTCCAATTCTCTAATCTCCAATCTCTAAGCCCATGAACATCCGCTCCATCACCTACTTCACCGATTCCGATTTTCCGCTCGACGAGAGCCGCATTGCTTACGCCGGGCGGTTTTTGGGTGAGGCCCGCCAGGCCTTCGAGGCGGCCGGCTTCAATGTGCAGACCACCCGGCTGGCCCTGCCGCCGCTCTGGCGCACTTTCGGCAAAACGTCAATCGGCGAGGCGGTGAAGTACGCGCAAGACCTGGAGGCGATCTGTTTCGTCCACAGCATTGACTACGCCTCGCTCGGGGTGGCTCGCCCCTCCGACCCGGCGGCCTACTACGACATGATCCCCGACGTGATCGCCGCCACCCAGAATATTTTCGTGGCCGGCGTAATTGCCTCGCCGCTCAGCGGCATCAGCCTGCAAGCCATTCAACTGGCGGCGAAGATCATTCACCGTTGCGCGGCAATCAGCCCGGACGGTTTGGGCAACTTGCGTTTTGCCGCCCTGGCCAACGTGGAGCCGGGCATCCCGTTCATGCCGTCGGGCTACCACGAGGGCGGCCCGGCTTCGTTCGGGATTGCGACCGAGTCGGCTGATTTAGCAGTGACGGCTTTCACCGGAGTCAAGTCGCTGGCCGAGGCGCGTTCGCGCCTGATCGAGTCCATCGAGGATCAGGCCCGGCGAATCCACAGCGTCGCCAAGAAGATCGGCGGGGCGAAGAGTGTGCGGTTTGCGGGGATTGATTTTTCGCCGGCTCCGTTTCCGTCGTCCGATAAATCCATTGGAACGGCGATAGAGGCTTTGGGCGTGGGCGCGGCGGGCGCATCCGGCACGCTGGCGGCGGCGGCTTTCATCACCGACGCTTTGCAACGCGCCCGGTTTCAGCGGATCGGGTTCTCCGGTTTGTTCCTGCCGGTGCTGGAGGACAACGTGCTGGCGGCAAGAAGCGCCGAGGGGTTGATGGGGGTTTCCGACTTGCTGTTGTATTCCGCCGTGTGTGGCACGGGGCTGGATACGGTTCCCCTGCCCGGCGATATTTCGCCCGCCGAGCTGGCCCCCATTTTGCTCGACGTGGCCGCGCTGGCCCTGCGCCTGAACAAGCCGCTCACGGCGCGGCTCATGCCCATGCCTGGCAAGCAGGCCGGGGACGAGCTGTCATTTAGTTTTCCTTTTTTTGCGAACGGGAGAGTGCTGGCTCACAAGTCGCGCCCGTTGGGCGGCGCGCTGGGCGGGGACGAGGCGTTCGATCTGGCGCACCGGGCGACGTAGGTTGCAAGGAGACCGACGCGGTTTTCGCCTAGCGTACCGCGTCGGTCTAATACAAACCTTTGCCGCCGACTTGAAATACGCCCTTACGTTTGCTCGAAGATGTTCGACGGCTGAGGCAGAATGCCGGTGTGTCCGGCCATGGGCAGGGTGAAAATAAACGTGGCGCCCTTGCCTTCACCTTCGCTCTCGGCCCACACCCGCCCGCCGTGCAGTTTCACCGTGCCGCGCACGATGGACAGACCCAGGCCCATGCCGCCGCTCTTGCGAACCATGTGGTCTTCCACCTGAAAGAAGCCTTGAAAGATATTTTCCAGATCGCGCTTGGGAATGCCGCGCCCGTTGTCCTTGACCGCCACCCAGGCTTCGTTGCCTTTCATGAACCCGCTCATTTCGATCTTTCCGCCTTCCTGTGTGTAACGGATGGCGTTGGTGAGCAGGTTGGACATCACCGCCGCCAGCTTGGAGCGATCGGCGTGGACGATGAGCGGCCCTTGCCCGTTCTGGACGAGGATGGTTTGATTCTTGGCGTCGGCCAGGGAGAGCATTTCGTTGCGGGCTTCGGTCATCAAGCGGCGCATGTCCACCGGCTCGCGGCGGAGCGACATTTGCCCCACTTCGAGGAAGCGCAGGTTGGTCATGTCTTCGATGAGCTTGCGCATGTGAATGGCCGAGTCGAGCACGGCTTTGGCGTACTCGCCCGCTTCACCTTTGGCCTCTTCGCGCAAAAACGTGGCGTAGCCCAGAATCACGCCGAGCGGCGTCCGCAGTTCGTGTGAGGCGATGGCGATGAAGTCGCCCTTCATCTTGTCGAGCTTGCCGAGATCGTTGTAGGCTTTTTGCAGAGCGTCAATCAGCCGCGCATTTTCAATGGCGACGGCGGCCTGGGAGGCGAGAATGGCCAGCACTCGCGAGTCGGCTTCGGTGAAGGTCCGGCCGTCTTTCTTGTTCAGGGCCTCCAGCACGCCCGTCACCCGATCCTTGATCCGCATCGGCACGCCCACCAGCGACTTCGATTGAAAGTTAACTTTGTCGCCCACTTGCCGGAAGTGGCGGGTGTCTTTGCTCACGTCGTTGATGATCACCGGCCTGTTCTCGCGGAAGATCGAGCCGGCGATACTGCCGTCGAGCGGCACCGGAATCTTGGCCAGCTCTTTGGGGTCGGTGCCGGTGGCGGCGGCGAAGCGCAATTCGTTGAGTTTGGAGTCGTAGAGCAGAATGGAAGCCGTCTCGGAGTTGAGGAGTTCGGCGGCGGCGCTGATGATGTAGGTGATGAGTTGTTGCTGATCCAGAGTCGAACTAAGAGTCACGCTGACTTCGACCAGGCGGGCCAGCAGGGCAACTTGAGCTTTGAGATCCGCGTTTTCACGCGCCGGGTCGAGTGCTGTCATGCGGTTAAGTATAGCCAAAAAGCGGCGGAGGTGGTAGGAAGTGGATTGTTGGGTGGTTAGGTAGTTGGGGGTTCTTTACACGGTGTTGACCAAAGGCAATGAAAGAATCCGGTCAAGGGGCGGATTAGAGATTCGCATCAATCCAACTTCTCCGCAACTAACTTTCCTGAGGCATAAGTTTTCGGCTCGGACGTGTAGACCGTCACTTCACCTTCGCCCAGCACCAAATGATCGGGGAACAAGACCGCCGTCGCTTCGTCAATGCCGACCAGCGTGACTTCGGGGGCGAGCGACTCTCGCATTTTGGCCGCGTTCCAGCGGGTTGCTACGGTGGCATGGTGGGGAATGACGGCCAGCCCTGGAACCAGGCCCAACCCCTCGCGCCAACCGGCTCCCGCCCCCGGCGTCCACATCTGGCCGCCCATCACCATCGCCCCCGCGCTCGACCCGGCCACCAGTCCGCCGCGCTCGCTCAACTCGACGACGGCCCGCCACACTTTCGTGCCGCGCAGAGTTTCCAACAGATGCACGGGGTCGCCGCCGCTGAAGTACACGCCCTTCGCCTCTCGAATAGCGGCAACCATCTCGTCCGCTTGGGCGTGGTCGCGCTGAATGACGTAGAGCGGCTCGGCTTTCGCGCCCAGCCGTTTGAGGTGGGCCACGCCGTTGTTGGCCGCCTGCCGCGGCGACTCGTTGGCGGCGGCTGTTGGAATCACCAGCACCCGCGCGCTCGTGCCGAGTCGAGCTAAGAGCGCTCGATCCATCTCGCGACAGTTCTCTCTAAATTCGTTGCCGCCGATGAGGGCGATCATAACTGTTGGTCTCCGCGACTCGGCCCCCACCCCCAGCCCCTCCCCCGCGACGAGGAACACGTCGCAGGGGAGGGGAGTCCGCTCCCTCCCCTGCTGGCGTTCTTCCAGCGGGGGAGGGCCGGGGTGGGGGCTGTTGCCTTACCCCTTCAACTCTTCTCTTATCTTTTCCACCACTGCCTCAATATTCTCATTCACTTCACGATTTGTAAACCGGATGACTCGGTAGTGCTTCTGCTCGTTCAACCACTTCGTTCGCTCTTCGTCATACTCAACCTGATCGGCATGTGAGTCGCCATCCAACTCCACCACCAGCTTGGCCTTCGCGCAGAAGAAATCGAGGATGAAGTTGCCGACGGCGTGTTGCCGCCGGAACTGAAAGCCGTCAAGCTGGTCGAAACGGAGCCGCGCCCACAATTTCTTTTCGGCGGGCGTCATTTCGCGGCGCAGTTGCCGGGCGCGTTCCTGGATCACACGAGGGGCGCGCATGCGTTTGGGAGGTTGATTGGGCATAGTTGATTTACCGCGTACTGCCCCCACCCCCAGCCCCTCCCCCGTCCCGCGAACATCACGCGGGACAGGGGAGGGGAGTCAACTCCCTCCCCTGCTGGTGCAGTTCCAGCGGGGGAGGGCCGGGGTAGGGGCCAGCTACCCACTCCTTACTACTTCAAATCATCTTCACCGCTGGGGCGGGGGACACCCCCGCCCCAGACCCCACCCCCTCAGAGACCAGCGGCCCAGAGTCCCCAGAGTTCAGAGTAGCCAGAGTTCAGAGTTGGAACGGGGACGCCGCCACCCGAAAACCGTGGTTCCTGAACCTGCTGTACGGGTAGTGCCCGTAGCGGAAAGCACAGCGGGCGCCCCCAACGTAGCCGAAGAAGGAACCGCCCCGCAACACCCGGCGTTCGTCGCCAGCTAAATCTTCTCGGCCATCGTCTACCTTGTAAGGATACGGTGCATATTTCGATTGGCACCACTCCCACACATTGCCAGCCATGTCGGCCACGCCGTAAGGGCTGTCGCCTTGAGGGGAATACTTTCCAACGGGTGTTGTCGTTCCCGGCCCGCCTTCGCGGGAGTTGCATTTGCTTGCATCCCACTCGTCGCCCCACGGCCACTCCTTGCCATATTCACCACGTGCCGCTTTCTCCCACTCGGCCTCGGTCGGCAAGCGGGCAATCTCTTTTGCGCCCATTATTCCCTCAGCGCGAAGCTTCTCAGTCAACCATTTGCAGTAAGCCTGCGCGTCGCGCCAGGAGACGTTGACGACGGGATGATCGGGCAAGTCGGCTTTCACTGCATCGGATTTGTAACCTGCCGCTTGAACAAACTCGGCAAACTCGGCGTTGGTGACTGGATAGCGGGCGATGCGATAAGTATAAGGAATCTCAACTGTGTGCTGTGGGCGCTCGTCATCTCGCGCCTGTTTGTTGTCGTCTCGGCTACCCATCACAAATTTGCCGGCGGGAATTGGAATCCAATAATCGGGCAGGGAGGGGTCGGCGGCAATGCGGGCAAGTTCTACAGTGCGTCTCACTTCGGCCTCGGCGCGAGTCACTGACACTTCGCCGCTCAACCCGACCCCAGCCGAGATTGCTCCCTCCTTTTCCACTAGTGTTTGTACAACTGGCGCGCCCCAGAAGATAAACCGATCCAAAACATCCGGCGTCACGGTTGCCGAAAACGCAATCCGTTTTAGCACGTCGCGCAGGCGGCGGTGCTCGTAGCCTTCCCACTCGCTAAACTCGCCGGTCTTGTGGCTCCGGTCGTCCACCCACTTGGCCGCGTCGCGAATGAAGTCGAGCCGCGAGTCCTTGTGCAATTCGCGGACTTTCAGGCCAAAGGCCGGGCTGACCCGGTTGAGGGCCAGCCAGCGCATAAAGTCGGCTTGCGAAGTGCCCTCGGCCAGCCCGGCGTTTTGCAGGATTGCCCAGTTGACGTTGAGGTCGTTGACGAAGGTTTTGAGCAGTCTGGGGTTGGCTTCAGCCCCGGCAATGATCAAGTCCAGGTTCTGCGTAAGTTGATCGTCCAGCTTGCCCAGGTTCGTGGCAAGATAACCGGCGGCCTGCGAGGAAGAAAGCGGCGGCAAGCCGAAGCGAACCTGAAAAATCTTTTCGAGATAGTCGGCGGCGCGCTGACCGGTTATCTTCTGTGTTTGATAGTGCGCTTCAATCGCGGCCTGCACTGCGTCTTCGTCGGCGGCCAGCACAAAGGCCACGCCGGGCCGGTCGAGGAAGAGCTTGATGGCTTCCAGCACCTGCACCGCTTTGTCGGGCAGGCAACGGTCAAGGTCGTCAATGAACACGGCTACCACACTGCGCTTCGGGTCAATCTTTTTCTCGAACAGGTTGCCGCTCACCCAAACCGCCAACAAGTGATCGAACGTTTCCATGAACAAATCGAGCAGGGCCGTCTTTTGAGCGAAGGGCGTTTCTTTGGGCGTGCCGGTGTTCAGGCCAACTTCGACATCGCCGGGCAGTTTGATGGCGAACCAACTGAGCACGGTGGCGACCACGTCGCGGCGAGGATAGGCCGGGTCGTTCAATTTGCTCAAAACTTGAGAGACGATACTATCTTCCGACATGGTCTGCACGATCACGCGCACCAGCGCCACCAGCAGTTCGTCCTCGTCGGCGTATTTCCAGGCGTTGAACCAGACCGTGCGGCATCGGCGGAAGTTTTTGTTCTCGTCGTCGTCGTTGGCAAACGAGAGCTTCGACAGATTTTCTTTGAGGGCCTGAGTCTCGTCCAGCTTGGCTTGCAAGGTACGCAGGAGCGTCGTCTTGCCACTGCCCCACTTGCCGCTCACGCCAATGACCAGCGGCGTGCGCGTGGCCGGGTCGGCAATCAGGCGGGCGAAGGTGTTGGTGTATTCGTGGAAGTTGAACTCGGCCACGTCGTCCGGCTGGTCGAGCGGCAGGTCGTGGAGGATGCGCGGGGTGAGGAGGTGGGGCATGAAGTGATCATACTCGAAATGTTGGAGGGGGCAAACTGCTTTGAAAGCTAAGGTTGAGGCCGGGTTGAGTTCTCTAATCCGCTGGGCAGCGTTGTTCAAAACACTACCTTTGGTTCTGTAGGGGAAGCGCCCCGGCAGAATCAAGGGCAACTTAGAACCAGGGGTTGTGGGCGGATTAGAGCGCCCCACCTCAACGCAACTGCTCAGGCTCGTTCCACACTACAACGAATTCAAGGATATAACGAATTCGTTCCTTCCCGGCTGAGTGGCTTCTCTAAAACAAACTCATCTGCAACGCCGGCCTCTTGCCATCCAACAACACAAACGGTGCGGCGCGATTAGCGAGAGCGCCGATGGCTTTGAGGTCGCGCAAATCGCGGAGTGCGCCCCGGCGGCGGGCGGCGAGGATCGAGTCGGCGGTTTTGGGGCCGATGCCGGGGATGCGGAGGAGAGAACGGCGGTCGGCGCGATTCACTTCCACCGGCGAGTCGGCCAAATGCTGGCTGGCCCAGGCCAGCTTGGGGTCAACATCCAGCGGCAGGTTGCCGGTCTGGGTGAAGGGCATGTCTTCGAGATCAAAACCGTAATCGCGAAGCAGGAACGAAGATTGATAGAGGCGGTGCTCGCGCCAGGGGTCTTCGGGCGGCGTGTTTTCGAGCGGCGTGTCGCGCACCGGGTGGAAGGCCGAGTAGTAGGCGCGGGCGAGGCGCAACTGTTTGGTAAGGTAAGCGGTGGTCGAAAGAATTTCCAGATCGGACTCGCCCGCCGCGCCGACGACGAACTGGGTGACGAGGGAGGGCCAGCGGCCTTTCCAGCCGAGCGAGGCGTGTTGCGTATTGCGTATTTCGTTTGCCCATTGCAAACGCTGGAGCAGTTCGTCGAAGAAAATTTTGGGCGGGGCCAGAGCGGGCAGGCGCTTCTCGTTGGGCGCTTCGAGGTTCACCGAGATGCGGTCAGCCAACTGCATGGCTCGAAAGACCTGATCCTTTTCCGCGCCGGGCATGATCTTGAGATGAACGTAGCCGCCATAATTGTGCTTGCGCCGCAGAATCTCAATCGTGTCAATCAGCTTGTCCTGCGTGCTGACGCCGCCTTTGATGATGCCGGAACTGAGAAAGATGCCCTGAGCCACGCCGCCACGATTAAGTTCGGCGTAGGTCTTCGCCATCTCGTCGGGCTTGAGGGTGGCGCGGCGCATTGACGAACGACCGGCGCGGAACGGGCAATAGAAGCAGTCGCGCTCGCAGGCCGTGGTGAGCATGGTCTTGAGCATGGGCAGGCGTTGGCCGCCGGGCATGGCCGCCATGTGAATGGGGGCGAAGACCTTTTGGCCGCGAGTGAGTTTCTGCCAGTCGGCGGGGGAGACGCCGCAGGGGCCTTTCGATTGCGGATTTTGGATTTGCGATCCGGGATTGCCGGTCAGAGGCGTTTCTTCTGCCGGTTCAAATTGCATCTCCGATGAGACGAGTTGGAACTTGGTCTCGGTGTCCATCGAGGATGATTGTAGAACAGATGTGTCAATAGTCAAGAACAACGGATGTGTGGAATTTAGCGGATCAGAATCCGATCAATTCGCCAAATCCGTTGTCCTCACTGCGCCGTATTCCCGCCATCCACCGGCAGGGCCACGCCGGTCATAAAACTAGAATCATCAGAAGCAAGGAAGAGCACGGCGCGGGCGATCTCGTCAGCCTGGCCCACCCGGCCCATCGGCAGGTCGTCGCCCATCTCGGCCAGTGCCTCTTCCATGTTGCCGGCATTGCGGAAGTAGTCCTTCTCTGTCCAACGCGCCACAAACGTGTCACCGGGGCAGACGGCGTTGATGCGAATGTTCTCGCGCGCATAATCAAGCGCCATCGAGCGCGTCAACTGCACCACCGCGCCCTTCGAGGTGGCGTAGGCCGCCGCCTTCGGCCCGCCCACCAGCCCCCAGTCTGAGGCGTTGTTGACGATGACGCCGCCGCCCTGCGCCCGCATGATCGGGACGGCCAGCTTGCTCATTCGCCAGACGCCGGTGACGTTCAGAGACATTGTCTCGGCCCAAACTTCCTCAGACGTTTCTTCCGCCGTGCCGCCGGGCACGATGCCGGCGTTGTTGAACAGAATATCAATCCGCCCGAAGGCCGCCATCGTTTCGGCCACCGAGCGTTCACAGTCTTCCAGCTTGCGATGATCGGCAACGATGAAATGAGAATTGGAGATTAGGGGTTGGAGATTGAGGCCGAGTTCGACGCGCCGTCCGGTGAAAGCCACCCTTGCGCCCTCGGCGGCAAACAGCCGCGCCGTCGCTTCGCCAATGCCGGACGTGCCACCGGTGATAAGAGCCACTTTGTCTTGTAGTCGCATGAGGATAGTATAATCGTCAAACGACAAACGTGAAACGTCATTGTCGCTTGACGTTTGTCATTTCACGGAGACTCCATGACCCTCGCCCGAATCCAAAAACTTCAATCCCACGCCGCCTCACAAGGGCTGGCCGCCGTTGCCCTCGTCCCCGGCCCGAACATGATCTATTTCACTGGCCTGCAATTTCATTTGAGCGAACGGCCTACTGTCGCCATCTTCGCTCCCGGCCAGACACCGGCCATCATCCTGCCCGCGCTCGAAGCCGACAAGCCCGACCACGCCCCGTTCCCGATGCAGAAGTTTACTTACACCGACGAGCGCGGCCCGGCGGGAGCGTTTCAACAGGCGTGCGCCGCTCTCAAGCTGAAGGGCGCTTTGCTGGGCGTTGAAGGGCGGCGGATGCGCGTGCTCGAAACGCACTACTTCGACGAGTTCGCAAGCGGGATCAAATACGAAATGGCCGAGCCGCTCATCGCCCAACTGCGAATGCGAAAGGACGCTGGCGAACTGGCGGCAATGAAGAAGGCGATTGACATCGCCCAACGCGCTCTCAAGACAACCTTGCCCTTCGTCAAAGCCGGGGTGAGCGAGCGTGAGATCGCCGCCGAGTTGATGGTGCAGACTCTGCGGGCCGGGTCGGGCGAACTGCCGTTTCAGCCGATCATCGCCTCGGGCGAGAACGGCTCACTGCCTCACGCCTTCATCACCGACCGCAAGGTGCGGCCCGGCGATTTGATTACGATTGACTGGGGCGCGTCAGCCGACGGCTACTTCTCCGATCTCACTCGAACTTTCGCGATTGGCGAAGTGAGCGAAGAACTGCGCCGGGCTTACGAGGCGGTGAGACTGGCGAACGAAGCCGGACGGGCCGAGGCGGCCAAACCGAAAACCACCGGCCAGGCCGTGGATCGCGCGGCGCGGGCCGTCATCGTCGAAGCCGGCTTTGGTCAATACTTCACCCATCGCACCGGCCACGGCCTGGGCCTCGAAGGCCATGAGGAGCCGGACATGAAAGAGAGCGAGACGATGCAACTGGAGCCGGGCATGACCTTCACCGTCGAGCCGGGCGTTTACATCCCCGGCAAGAGCGGGGCGCGGATTGAAGACGACATGGTGATCACCGAGACCGGCGCGGAGACGATGACGACGTTGCCGCGAGAGTTTACGAGATTGGATTGAAAGTATTGCGTAGCGCGTATTGCGTAACACGATACGGAATACGGACTACGCAATACGCAACATGTATCAATGACTCAAAACCACAAATTTTCTTACATGCCCGGCGGCGAGCCGTTTTTCTTTCGCGGCGGGCCAATCGGATGTTTACTTCTTCACGGATTCACCGGCGCGCCGCGCGAGGTGTTCCGGCTTGGCGAATATCTGGCCGGGCAAGGGCACACCGTGCTGGGGGCGCGGCTGGCCGGGCACGGAACCACGCCCGACGATTTGCGCCGTCTGCACTGGCGCGACTGGCTTGGCTCGGCGGTGGACGGCTTGAAGTTGTTGCGCGATCAGTGTAAACAGGTGTTTGTGCTGGGGCTTTCGATGGGCGGCATGACGGCCATCAATCTGGCGGCGCAATACCCAGAGCAGGTGGCGGGCATTGTCACCATGAGCACGCCGCTCAAGGTTCAAACCGACTGGCGCATGAACTTCGCCAACTTGATCGCGCTTTTTCAGCCTTACATCAAAAAGGAGCCAGCCGACCCCGCCGAACTGGCGAGGCTCGTCGAGCACGTAAGTTACGCGGCGTGGACGACGACGGCCCTCAAGCAATTCGCAAATTACTTGCGCGTCACCGACGAGGCTTTGCCGCGCGTGGCCGCCCCGGCCCTGCTTATTCATTCCAAAGGCGACACTTTCATTCTGCCTCATAACCTGCCTTACATCTACGAACACATTGGCTCGAAGGACAAAGAGATGCTCTGGCTCGAACAGAGCGGCCACATCGTCACCGAAGATTTGGAGCGGCACATTCTCTTCGAGCGCGCCGCCGCCTTCATTAATAAGCATGTGGCCTAATTTCAGCACGAAGCCACAAAGACACCAGGTCTACATGCAATCGCTTTGTCATCAATAACATGGACGCCTTCCTTCAATCCCAAATCCCCTTCATCCTCACCCTGCAACAACTCGCCGCGCTCAAAGCGCCAATGGCCCTCTTCAGCTTCTTCGGTAGTGAAGAGTTCTTTCTGATTCTCTTTCCGCTCATCTATCTCGGCATTGACGCCGGCCTGGGCGCGCGGCTGGCGCTGGTGCTTCTGTCCAGCGCTTCGCTCAACTGGATGCTCAAGCTCGCCTTCCACTTGCCGCGCCCGTACTGGTTCGACGCGCGCGTGCAGGCGCTCGCCGCCGAAGGCAGCTACGGCCTGCCCTCCGGCCACGCCCAGAATGCAACCGGCGTCTGGTTCTTCCTCGCCGGCGCAATCAAAAAACAGTGGGCCTGGGTCGCCGCCCTCGTCGTCATTGCCCTCATCTCATTCTCGCGCCTCTACCTCGGCGTGCACTTTCCGGTGGACGTGATCGGCGGCTGGCTGGTGGGTGGATTGTTCTTGGCGGCGTTCTTCTGGTTGGAGCCGAAAGCGACTCAGTGGCTCAACAAGATCGGGCTGGGAGGACAAGTGGTCGCCGCCACTGGAGTGGCGGCTTTGGTCATCGTCATCGGCCTGGTCGTGCGGGGTTTCGTCGCCTCATCGCCCGATCCTGTCAGTTGGGCTTCCTTCGCCGCCGGAGCCAGAGCGCTGGACGGACTCTTCACCGGCGCCGGGTCAATCTTTGGCGTGGGCGTCGGGCTGGCGATGACGAACCGCTGGGCGAAGTTCAACGCCGGCGGGCCGTTGGGCAAACGCGCCACCCGCTTCGTCATCGGCCTCATCGGCGTGTTGATCTTCTGGGCCGGACTAAAAGCGATCTTCCCTCAAGAGCCGGAAGCGGTTGCGCTCTTCTTTCGTTTTGTTCGCTACACGCTTGCCACCTGGTGGGTGGTCTTCCTCGCGCCCTGGCTGTTTCTAAAAGTCAACCTGGCCGAGTCGCGCTCCTGATGGACGCCCTGCTTCAACTTCAAATCCCGTTCATCGTTGCCTTTCAACGATTGGCGTTTTTGAGGACGCCGATGGACTGGCTTTCGCAACTCGGCTTCGAGGAATTTTTCATCGTCCTGATTCCCATCCTCTACCTCGGCCTCGACGCAAACACGGGCGCGCGGCTGGCGCTGGTTCTGCTCCTCAACGACTCCTTCAACTGGGCGCTCAAGATCGCCTTCCACGCGCCGCGCCCTTACTGGATCGACTCGCGGGTGCAACCCTTTCACTCCAGCGCCGACTACGGCCTGCCGTCCGGCCACGCTCAGAATGCGACGGGCGTCTGGTTCTTCCTCGCCAGCGCCTTGCAAAAGAAATGGGGCTGGGCCGCCGCCGGCCTCATCGTCTTCCTCATCTCCCTCTCGCGTGTGTATCTCGGCGTGCATTTCATCACCGACGTAGTGGGCGGCTGGATATTCGGCGGCCTGTTCCTGTTCGCCTTCCTGCGGATCGAACCGAGAGCGACTCGGTGGCTCTGGGGGATCGGATTCCGGGGGCAGGTGATGGCCGTCACTGCGGTGGCGGCGGGCATCATCGTGATGAGCCTTCTCCTGCGTTGGGCCGTCGCCGGAATCCCCGACCCTGACTCGTGGGCCAGTTTCGCCGCCGGGGCGCGGCGGCTGGACTCGATCACCGTTGACGCTGGAGCATTCTTCGGGCTGGGCATCGGCCTGGCCATGGCCTCGCGCTGGGCGCGATTCCAGTCCGGCGGGCCACTGCGGGCGCGGGTCGTCCGGTTGATCGCCGGCGGCCTCATCGGTGGAACACTATGGTTTGGCCTGCGCGCCCTCGCCCCGCGCGAGCCGGAAGCGATCCGGCTAATCTTCCGTTTCGGGAGATACGCCTTGCTGGTGTGGAGCGTGATTTTTCTTGCGCCCTGGGTCTTGCTGAAACTCAAGCTGGCAACCGCGCGCTCGTGACGGATTCCCTTGAGGCCGGCGGCCTTTTGTGGTTGCGCTTTAGCCGGTGCGGTTTATACTTGGCAGGTAAAAGGATGATCCGTCTAGTTGATGGATAGGAATATTATGCCTCCAAATGCTAAGGACGCAAACCAGTTTCTAAGGTGGATGTACACACTGCAAGAAAAGAGTGAGATTCTATTAGAAGAGGCTTCGGACGAGCCGTTAGACAAAGTGGCACGAGATCTTACCCGATTGAGCTCAATGTGGGAAAAGTATATTGAGCATGCTGAAAGAGTCGGCATCTCACTCCTTGACTACAAGGAACCCACGCGAGCCATCATAAAAAATCTCGAAAGAACGAAAAAGGCAATAAGTAAGCACGAGCATGATCCTGCGCTGTCTCGGTATCTTCAGCCAATGTGGCCTTTGTTCGACAATCTCGATAAAGTTCTCGTCGTGATCGGATACCGACCGGTGTTTCGCCCTCTCGGAGAAGCTTTCATAGGCATTTATATCCAGACCGATAGACTACTCAACCCGCCACCGACTCGGCTGTTGTTGCCCCCGCCTGCCACCTCCAGCGTTCGCACTTCAAAGCCACAGGGAGAGGTTGAACAAGTTTGGGTAGAACACAATGTCCACTCAGGTCAGAAAAAAGGCATGACCATTCACATCAAGTTTAATGTGCGTAATTTGAAAGATGCAATTTGTCGCGCGGCCGCCTACTTTCGTTTTCGTTCGGGTCAGAAGTTGTATGACAGTAACAATTCATACCGAGCTGGCGATGGTCAAGTCGCTGTCGGTGAAGAATTCGTGCCTAATTATGTGAGCACAGCCTTTAGTGACTTCCGATTATTTATGCCTTACAACGAACTGCATTTGGCTAAAGGCAAACATGACGCGCAATTTCAAATTTCCCTGTATGTTCCATCGACAAATACCCGGATTGCGATGTCGAACTATATCGATTTTCAGTATCAACGCAGGTGAGCAGACATCCTTTATATCCAGCCGTTCAATCAGTTCAATCCGTTGACCCCTTCGCCGCCTGCACCACTTTGGCAAAGGCGTTGGCGTCGCGCGCGGCCAGGTCGGCCAGCATCTTGCGGTCAAGGACGATACAGATGCTCAAAAACGTTTGGGTTGAGTCATTTGATCTCAAACTGATAGCTCGCCACTTCGGTCGTGAACTGGGTCGCGCCCGACACCACCAGCACCGCCTTTTCGCCTTTGCCAAGGTTGAGAGTGAGCGAGCCACTGTTGGCCGCATCCAGCGCCAGGCGCTCCACCGTTGTCTCAGAACTGTCCCCGCTCTGCTTGATGACCTGCACCACGAAATTCTGCGGCAGAATGTTGTCAATGCGCACAAAGCCCGCGCCGTCCCAGCCGCCGTCGTCGGTTTCAAAGTCGGCGCTGTAGTTCAGTTCCGGGATCGAGACGTCGTCCACCATGAAACCGGCGCGGTTGGTGTTGGGATCGGTGACGTACTCAAAGCGGATGGTGATCTTCTTCCCGGCGTATTTCGACAGGTCAACCGTCTCTTCCACCCAAACCGGAGTCTCGCCCCCGCCCGAGTTGTCGGTGTAACCCCAGCCAAAGTTGCTCAGGTTCGGGTCGGCGTCGGTGCCGCCCGGCGTTTCGAGCATCTCCCAAGTCTCGCCGTTGTCGGCTGAAGCCAGCACGTAGGCGTAATCAAAATCCTCTTCAATCGTCCACAAAGCCCAGTAGTTGAGCGTGGCGCTGGTCAGGCCGGTGAGGTCGAACTCGCGGGTGAGGGTCGTGTCGCTCTGGTCGGTGCGGCCTCCCCAAAAAGCGTAGCGCCCGCTGTGCGGCTCCGAGGGCACAACACTCACCTGTTGCGAGCCGGTGAAGTTGAGGGTGATCTGGCCGTCGCAATTGATCTCGTAGTAGTCCGCGCCGAACTGGCGCACGGTGGCCGAAGTGTTGGCGACGGGGCAACTGAAAAACGAATCGGTGGGGGCGCTGATGGTGGGCGAGTCCGGGTAGTTGTTGTATTCGTAACGGCCATCGGCCACGTCGGGGTCGCCCAGGTAGTTGGCGATGACCCAGTCGGCAAACACGTCTACCATTGTGATCGGCCCGCCGGTGAGCGGATCGCTGAGGTTCTGCTCGGTCAGCACATCCTCCACCGAACGCAGGCCGTTGGCCGGGTCGGCCACCAGCGCCTGAGTGGCTTCTTCGCCAAAGCGGTCGAGGAAGTATGCCATGAACAGAAACCCGGCCCCGTAGTGAGCGGTGTTCTCGCCTGCCGTGCCTTCCGTCCAGGTGTTCAACTGTAAGTCGGGGTTGTTGACGTAGGCGAACTCGACGCCGGTGGAGCCGTAGCCGTTGAGAAATTCGGCCAGCACCGACGAGCCTTCGTTGATCCACGACTCTTCGTTGTGATCGTGATACCAGTGGATCATGTGCTGGAACTCGTGGGCCAGGGCGCTGTCGAGATACGGGTCGCCGGGGAAGGTGCCGTCGGCGTTGATATAGAACATTTCCTTTTCGTTGGACTCTTCGCGGGCCAGCCGCGAGTATTCGTCGTAAGAGGTGTAATAGCCGCCGGTGGTCGCACCGAGGCCGCGCGCGAAAAGGATGTAGAGGCGCGGGTCGCCGTCAACCCCGGGATTCCACTCACTGCCAAAAAATTCGCGGTCGGTGGGATAAGTCTCGTTCTGAAAATTGTCCACCATCTTTTCCACCGCGCCCTGATCCACGTCCACGCCCTTTTGGACAAAGAAATAAACGTTGTCGGTCTTGTAAACCAGCTCGGCGGTGACGGTGAAATTGTCGTGGGTGTCGGCGTTGGAGGCGTTGAAGACCAGTTCGGTTCCGAGCGCGTGGTCGGCAGGCGTGTCGCTCACCGTTTCGGGGATGTCTTGAACGCCAAGCAGTCGCGTCGTCAACTCGCGCAAGTTGTTCTCCGGCGCAAGTTCTTCTTCCAGCGTTTGCAACGTGTCCTGCGCGCCGGGCAAAGGCGTGGGCACGGGCGTGGTGACGATGACGGGCGCCGGGGTAGGCGTGCTGATTGAAAGCGGCGTGACGGCAATCTCGGTCGCGATCTGGGCGAAGAGCGTGCCCTGCACTGAAACAACCTGGAAGACAAGAAAGCCGCCCACACAAAGGGCGACGATACAACAGCAAAGCAACAGGCCAACAATGGAAACGACGATGATTGAATTACGAGACATCACCCATCTCCCAAGTCCGGCATGCCGGGCATCGCCCCGCCCATGTCGGGCATGGACTGTTCAATGGAATCGGGCGACTCGCCAGACTCCAACCGATCCACCACTTCGCCAAACTCCGGACCAAGCTCTTCACCCGCCTCGGATCCCATCTTGCGCATAAAGCGGGCCACCGATTTGGGATCGTTCTCGTCCACGTCGCCGAAGTTGGAGGGGTCGGCCATGGATTCCATGCGGGCCTCTTCGGATTTGGCAATGCGCACCCGCCCGATAACGCGCTTGAGGTCCGCACTGCCGCACAGCGGACACTTGGGTTTGGCCGTGTCGTACTCGGCGTACGACAGGCGAATGCCAACTTTTTGCTGGCAGGATTGACAACGGTATTCGTAGACTGGCATAGCTACCTCCCAAACGTGAAGCGTCAAACGTCAAACGACATTGAGCGACGATGAGTTGCGCTTCACGTTTGACGTTTGCCAAATTTTAGCACACTGCTCTGCAACTTCGGTTTGCTATAATACTGCCATGAGTGAATTTCTCTTCCAACGTCAGCGCCAACCTCTCCTCATCGTCATCTCCGGCCCGTCGGGCGTGGGCAAAGACACGGTGCTCCAGCGCATGCGCGAGCGCGGTGTGCCCATGCACTTTGTGGTGACGGCCACCACCCGCGCTCCCCGACCCGGCGAGAAAAACGGGGTGGATTATTTCTTTTATTCCAACGATCAGTTCGCCGAGATGATCGAGCAAAACGAACTACTGGAACATGCCATCGTCTACAATGACTACAAAGGAATTCCCAAACAACAGGTGCGCGAGGCGCTGGAAAGCGGCCACGACGTGATTTTGCGGATTGACGTGCAGGGCGCGGCCACCATTCGCAAACTGTGCCCCGACGCGCTCCTCATCTTTGTCACCACCGAGTCGGAAGAAGAACTGGTGCAACGCCTGACGGCCCGCAAGACCGAGACGCCCGAAGGCCTCAAACTGCGTATTGCCACCGCCCGCCGCGAAATGAAACGCATTGCCGACTTTGACTATTGCGTCATCAACCCGGAATTCCACCTCGACGCCGCCGTTGACTCCATTCTGGCCATCATTGAGGCCGAACATAATCGCGTCAAACCCCGCGTGGTGACGCTGTGAACGGCGCGCCGCCGCCCTCCGGCCCAAACGACGCGTCCCGGCCCCGCTACCTGCCCATCCCCACCGTCCGGCCCCGGTTCACGTTCGTCTTCCTCGCCATCAACATCGTCGTCTTCCTGTTGCAAACGGTTACGAACGCAGAGGCCTGGTTCTTCTTCGGCGCAAAGATCAACGAGTTCATCGTGGCCGGCGAATGGTGGCGGCTGATCACGCCCATGTTCCTTCATGCGAATCTCGTTCACCTCGCGTTCAACTCGTACGCCCTCTACATCTTCGGCCCGCAGGTGGAAGCCGTCTTTGGTTACCGTCGCTTCTTTTTCATCTACCTGCTCTCCGGCGTGAGCGGGGCGGTGTTGAGCTTCGCCCTCAGCCCGCAACCCTCGGTCGGCGCTTCGGGCGCAATCTTTGGCCTGGTCGGCTCGTTGTTGATCTATTTGTTTCGTCACCGCCAGGCCTTTGGCGACATGGGCCGCCGCCGGTTGCTGGAGATTCTCACTCTGGCCGGGATCAATCTGGTCATTGGCCTCTCGCCGGGCATTGATAACTGGGGACACGTCGGCGGCCTGCTGGGCGGGGCAACGCTCGCCTGGCTCATCGGCCCCATCTTCGGCGTCGAAGCCGACTCCACCGGTCAACCCGTCATCGCCGACCGGAACCGTTTTGGCCTTCAGCATTGGTTGGCCGTGTTTGCCGTGTCGTTGGCCCTCGGCGCGGTCACTGCCGTGACCGCCGCCCTGAAAAAATAGTTTGCCCCTCCGTGCTAGAATCTAATTGGGCTTACGCATTTCCCCAGAAACCGACGAGGCAGTTTGCCGAGTCGTGAGCAAATTGTAGAGCGATTTGGCAAATCGCTCTACGTTGGCCCAAGTCTATTCTAATTTTAAGGGAGCAGACATGTTCGACGTTCGCCCTTCACCCATCGCCGGCCAGTGGTATCCCGGCAACCCGGCTCAACTTTCGGCAACTGTGGATGGTTATTTGCAAGAGGCCGTCGCCCCAACCGTGCCGGGCGGCCCGGTGGCAGTGGTGGCCCCGCACGCCGGTCACCGTTATTCTGGAGCGGTAGCCGCCCATGCCTTCAAAATCATCCAGGGCCGCGATCTGGAGTTGATCATCATTCTATGCCCCAGCCACTTTCACGACGATGCGCCCCTGCTCACCAGCGGCCACGACGCTTACGCTACGCCGCTCGGCGAGACGCCGGTGGATCGCGAAGCCGTTGACCGGTTGCGGGCTGAGCTGGCGGCGGCGCTTCACTCGCCGGAATCGGAAACGCTCGTCGCCATCAAACGCGACCGCGAACATGCGATTGAAATTGAACTGCCGTTTCTACAACGCGCCCTGCCCAAAGGCTTTGCGCTCGTGCCCATCATGCTTCGTGATCAAACGCGGCGCGTGACGCACGCGCTCGGCCTGGCGCTGGCCAACGTGCTCAAGTCGGCGGGCCGCCGGGCCTTCATCGTCGGCAGCTCCGATCTCTCGCACTTCTACTCGCAAGCCGTCGCTCGGCAACTCGACGCCGAGATGCTGAGGCAGATTGAGGCTTTTGACCCGGATGGTGTGCTCAAGGCCGAAGCGGCCGGGCGCGGCTTTGCCTGCGGGCACGGAGCCATCGCCGCCACGCTGTGGGCGGCGCGCGAACTTGGGGCGACGAACGCCCGCGTCCTCAAACACGCCACCTCAGGCGATGTGACTCATGACTACGACTCGGTGGTGGGCTACGGGGCCGCCGTCATTTGGAAAGACGTTGAACCTACAACGTCCAACCAGCAGCGACACACTGATGAATCCTGAAACCACACTTGACATTCTCCGCCTGCTCGGTGTGGTGGTGCTGGTGTTCGCCAACGGTTTCTTTGTGGCCGCCGAGTTTGCCCTGGTGAGCGTGCGCCGCACCCGCGTGGACGAACTTCTGCAACAAGGCAACCTCGGCGCCCGCTTTGTGAAGAAGGCGCTGGAAGACCCGGATCGTTTCATCGCCGCCACCCAGCTTGGCATCACCATTGCCAGCCTGGGACTGGGCTGGGTGGGTGAACCGGCGCTTACTCACTTCATCGAGCCGGTGTTGGATTTGTTGCCCGAGGCCTGGGTGGGCCTGGCCAGCCATTCGATCTCGGCGGCCATCGCCTTTGCCGCCATCACTTTTTTGCACGTCGTCGTCGGCGAACTCATGCCCAAGTCCATGGCCCTGCAAAACCCCGAAAAGACTTCGCTGTTTGTGGCTCAGCCTACCCTGTTGGCCCTGCTTGTTTTCAAACCCGCGATCTGGGCGTTGAACGGGACCGGAAACTTTCTGCTCCGGCTCATCGGGGTGAGCGCCGGCGGCCACCCATTGGTGCATTCGGTGCAGGAGTTGAAGATGCTGGTGGAGGCTTCGGAAGAAAGCGGCGTGTTGCAGGACACCGAACGCGAGATGATTCACGCCGTGTTCGACTTTGGCGAGTCGACGGCGAGGGAGGTGATGGTTCCCCGCACCGAGATGGTGGCTGTAGAGGCCGACGAGCCGCTCGAGGCCCTGATTCATCTGGCGATCAAACATCCCCTGTCCAAAATCCCGGTGTTCGAGGGCGACATTGATCACATCGTCGGCATTGCTCACGTGAAGGATTTGGTGCGAGTCCAGCACGACGAACGGCGGGCGGCCGCCCTCCGGGGCCTGATGCGTGAAGCGCTGTTTGTGCCCGACACCATCCGCCTCGACGCCTTGCTCCAACAGTTCCGGATGAAGAAGCAACATCTGGCGATTGTGCTTGACGAGTACGGCGGCACGGCCGGGCTGGTGACGCTGGACGATCTGATCTCGCGCATCGTGGGCGAGGTGAGCGATTCGTTCGACAAGTCCATGCCCGAAGTGCAACGCCTGCCCGACGGCACGGCGCTGGTGGATGGTCTGATGCTGATCGAGGATTTCAACGACCACTTCAATTTGAAGTTGAAGGATGAGAACTACGACACCATCGCCGGGTTTGTGCTGGGGCGGCTGGGCCGCCTGGCGAACGTCGGCGACACTGTAGACGCCGACAGCGTCCGCCTCAAGGTCGAAGCCCTGGACGGGCGGCGGATCGCGCGATTGTCATTGATGCAAAATAAGGTGGAAGGGTCAACGGATTGAACGGATTATTGCAGGTATGACCGTAAATAATTGGGGTCTTGTAGGCCACGAGTGGGCGGTCACGTCGCTGGCGCGTGACATTGTCACCGGACGACTGCGCCACGCCTATCTCATCGCCGGGCCGGCCGGGGTGGGCAAGCGGGCGCTGGCGACGGCCTTCGTTCAAGCGTTGTTGTGCCGGCAGGCGAACGCGCCGTGCGGCGAATGTCGCGCTTGCAAGCTGGTAGCGCACGGCACTCACCCGGACGTGATCGGCGTCGCGCCGGTCGTGAGCGGCAAGATCATCAAGACCGAGAAGATCACGATTGATCGAATCCGCGAATTGATTAAGACCCTCTCGCTCAAGCCGGTGGAAGCAACGCGCCGCATTGCCCTGGTCACCAACTTTGAGACGGCCAACGAAGAGGCCGCCAACGCTTTCCTCAAAACGCTGGAGGAGCCGCCCGGCGAGGCCATTCTCATCCTCACTACCGACCAGACCGAGGCGCTCCTGCCCACCATCATCTCACGTTGCGAACCGATCCACCTGCGCCCACTGCCGACGATTGTTATTCAAAGTGCGTTGATCGAACGATGGAGCGTCTCCAGTGAAAAAGCGGAGTTGTTGGCGCACCTGGCCGGCGGGCGGCTGGGCTGGGCGGTGAAGGCGGCGAACGACGACGAAGCGCTGGAACGGCGCGAAGGGCGCTTGAACGAACTGCGGACTCTGCTTTCAGCTTCGCGGGCGGCGCGCTTTGCGTACGCCGACGGCCTGGCCCGCGACCGCGAAGCCTTGCGCGAGACGCTCGAACTGTGGCTGGGCTGGTGGCGTGATGTTCTGCTCGTCGCTTCTGAGGCGACGACGCAGCCGATCAACATTGACCAAATGGAGTCGCTCCGCCGCGCCGCGCAAAAAACTGGCCTGGACTCTGCCGCCAAAGCCGTCGAGGCCATTCAACGGACTCTGGCGATGATGACCCGAAATGCAAATGCCAGGCTGGCGCTGGAAGTGTTGTTGTTGGATTTGCCGAAAGTCTCGTCAACGGATTGAACGGATTTATCGGATTGGAAATCTGTTCAATCAGTTCAATCCGTTGACCCTCTCCCACAAACGTTCCCCGTCTTCCTCAGGAACCCAAACCGAGCCAAGCCCGCGTCGGCCATCGCCGCCTCCTTTGGGCAGATCGTGAAAATCCGAGCCGCCGGTGACAAGCAAGCCATGGCGTTTCGCCAGTTCTCGCAAGCGGGCCACATCGTCCGGCGCGTGATCGAAGTAGTAAACTTCAAGCGCGTTGAGGCCAAACTCAACTAATTGGGAAATGTGTTGCTCATTGCCGGAACGAACCGGGTGAGCCAGCGCGGCCACGCCACCGGCGTTGCGAATCAGGCCAATCGCCTCCTGCGGCGAAAAGACATAGCGCGGGATGTAAGCACGCCGCCCCTGGCCAATGTAAAGCTCAAACGCCGCCGACGGACTGCCGACCCAGCCGCCGGCAACCAACGCCCGCGCGATGTGCGGACGACCAATGACGGTGTGGTTCGCCTGGGCTTGAACTTGTTCCATTGTGATCGCCACGCCAAGCGTGTTGAGCTTTTCGACAATAGCCTGGGCGCGTTTCGCGCGCTCGATCTGAATCCTGGTCAGGGCGGCCTGCAACTCGGAATGATCGAGACCGGCGAAGTAGCCGAGCAAATGCGCTTCACCCAACTCAGAGTCAGTGTTGATTTCGACTCCGGCAATCAGTCGGATGCCCGACGCCTGCGCTTGCCTCTGCGCTTCAGCGCAACCGGCGGTGGTGTCGTGATCGGTGAGGGCCAGCAAACGCACCCCGCGAGAGGCGGCCAACCGCGCAACTTCGGTCGGAGACAATCGCCCGTCGGAGGCGGTTGAATGCGCGTGCAGGTCAACGCGAGAGATCATTTTTTATCCACTCGTTATCCCCAACTTCAGGCCGGTTTTTCATACCGTTATCCCCAGATGTTATCCACATTTTACCCGGCTTATCCACAGAAAACCTTAGACTTATCCACAGGCTGTCAACAAAATTTGCTGTTTTATTTTGAAGCCTTGTGACTCGCCCTTCGAATGATACTGAAGAAGATTCTTTTCTCTTCCGCCGTTTTAAAGTTCGCGTAGAGGAAGCATCGTTTATCACAACGCAGTCCCATATACAGGCCTGACCTCATGTCGAACTGGCACATCTTGGGCAAATTCATCGTTAGCCAATGCCAGGCTCAGACAGGCGATCATCGAAGCGGTGCGGCCAGAGGTTGGTGTTGAGGTTAAGGTTAAGCATCCTTAAAACATCGAATCTTTTTACACAGAGACCGGGTTTTGGTATTGTAAGAGTTTCGCTTTCTTGTTAGAATGCTAGTGCTGTTGAGAAGAACTTAGATCGACAAGATCGAACTGGACATCTCTCACGTCCAACCTTCTAACAACAATAACCTTCTTTGCACACATCACAACCGGATTTTGAGAGCACGGCCAGCCAGGACGCGGCTGGCTTTTTGTCCCGCGCTCTCGCCAGGTTGTCGCAAGAGGGGGAAGAGGATTATGCGACCCGATCAAGTTTGGCAAGCCACGCTCGGCGAACTGCAACTGCAACTCACCAAATCAACATTTGACACTTGGTTGCGCGACACGTCTTTGCTTTCGCATGAAGACGGCACGTTTATCGTCGGCGTCGAAAATGCTTATGCCAAAGACTGGCTCGATAACCGGTTGATGTCTACGATCAAGCGGACGTTGACCGGGATCGCCGGCCGGGCTGTTGAGATTCGCTTCGTGGTCTGGAATAACGAGCCGGCGGAGGCCGAACCGGTGATGCCGCCTCCTGCGCCCGAGGCGGTTGCCCCGGCCATCCCCGTTAAAGTTAAAATGGAAACATCCACTTCTTCTAATAACAATCACACGCCGTCGCACAATCTGAATCCCAAGTACATCTTCAACTCGTTCGTCGTCGGGCCAAGCAACCGGCTGGCGCACGCGGCGGCGCTGGCCGCCGCCGAGAATCCGGCTCGCGCTTACAACCCTCTCTTCTTGTACGGCGGCGTGGGGCTGGGTAAGACCCACCTGCTTCAAGCAGTCGGCAACTCTTGCGTGGGCCGCGGCCTGAGCGTGTTGTATGTGTCGGCCGAGCAGTTCACCAACGACCTCATCAATTCCATCCGCTCACACGTGACCGAATCGTTCCGCGACAAGTACCGGACGATTGACGTGCTGTTGATTGACGACATTCAATTTATCGCCGGCAAGGAAGCGACCCAGGAAGAATTCTTCCATACCTTCAACGCTCTGCACGGCCAGAGCAAGCAGGTGGTGATCTCGTCCGACCGGCCGCCCAAGTCGCTGGTGACGCTGGAAGATCGCCTGCGCTCGCGCTTCGAATGGGGCCTTACTGCCGACATCCAGCCGCCGGACTTTGAAACCCGGACGGCCATCCTCAAAGCCAAGGCCGAACTGATGCGCCGCCCGGTGCCGCACGACGTTCTGGAGATCATCGCCCGCCGCGTTCAGAGCAACATTCGCGAGTTGGAGGGCGCGCTCAACCGGGTGTGCGCTTACGCCGACGTGCTCGGCCAGCCGCTCAACGTGGAAACTGCCGCTCAGGCCATCGCCGATTTGCTCCCGCGCCGCCACACCCTCACCTCGGAGCAAATATTGAACACCGTAGCCAGTTTCTACACTGTGAGCGTGGAGGATTTGATTGGCCGCGACCGGAGCAAAGAAGTCATGGTTCCCCGGCAGATGGCGATGTACCTTGTCCGCGAAGAGACCGACGCCTCTTTGCCTGAGATCGGGCAAATTCTGGGCGGGCGCGACCACACCACCATCATTCACGGTTGCGACAAAATCAGCAACCTCATCGAAACCGACGACAGCATCCGCCGCCAATTCCTCTCCATTCGTGAACAGCTATATTCGGATCATGGCGTGATGGTCTAAAGACATTTGGTGTCTGGCCAGGAAGCAACAGGCAGGGTTTTCCACAGAAGACCAGCCTGTTTTTTTGTTAAATTGGCTCTGTTTTAGCAAACAAGTTGTCATAAATTTCCGGGTTCTGTGGATAAGTGGCGGGAAACTGTGGATAAGCACCCCCTTTTGGGGACAACTTCAGCCAACTATATTTTGAAAAAAAAGCAGTACCCCCAAATATCGGATATATATACCTCTTTATGCCATAAGTGGATGCATCTGGCGGGGTTCTCTGTCTGCCAAATTCGCTTTCCCAGGTTATCCCAATTTATCCACAGCAAGCCTGGGGAAAAATTATTGGCAAGAAAGCGGCAGGGGTGGGTTTGAGCTGGCGCGCGACCCGAAATCTAGGGTTGTTTTGAGGCCGCTCCAAGTCTCTCCACATATCCCAAGCCCCTACTACGAATACGAATAATATTGATTCGGGAGAGACATGGGAAAAGTTTTTACACAAACTTCCGTTGACGAAGAACTTCATAAATGAACAACGTTGTCGCTGTTGCCACATTCAAAGAGTTGACTTTGCCCAGCATTGGAATGTGAGCTTTCACCGCCACCTGCTCTCGCCAGATTGGACTCAGACCCTCGCGCTCCGTTCCGACGACGATGGCAATTGGCCCGGTGAAGTCCACTTCGGTAAACGGTGAAGCCGCCTCCGGGGTGGCGGCCACCACTTTGATTCCACGTTCGCCCAGCCAGGCCAGGGCTTCGGCGCTGGTCACCTCAACAACCGGCACACTAAAGACCGTTCCCCGGCTCGACCGGATGACATTCGGGTTTCCGATGTCAACTGTCGGATCGCAAAGAATCACAGCCTCCACGCCCGCCGCATCTGCCGAGCGCAAAATAGCGCCCAGGTTGCCAGGCTTCTCCACCGCTTCAGCCACCACCAGCAACGGGTTGGCGCTCAGGCTCAAGTCGGCCAGTGTGTTGTTCGCGGCGGGCGCAACGCCCAGCCAACCGTCCGGGTTCTCGCGATAAGCCATCTTCTCGAAAACGTCCCGGCTCACTTCAAGCATCTCGGCCTCGGTTTGTCGGGCCGGGTCCAAAAGAGCGGCTTCCTCCACCGCGCCAAAAAAAGCCGGGCAGAAGAACAAGGTTTGCAAACGGACATTGCTGGCCAACGCCAGCCTCAGCTCGTCATAGCCTTCAATCAGCATCAACCCGTCGCGCTTGCGCTGGCGGCGCTCGCGCAATTTGAGGGCGTGTTTGACTTTGGGGTTTTGCAGACTGGTGATCAGCATCGGGATTCATTCTAACATGCCTGTATAATCTGCCCACATGCTCGAACAGCAAACACTCCTCCGTCTGGCCCGCGACTACGCAACCCGCAAGGCCGCCGAACGGCCTTCGCTCAAAGCCGTCCTGCTCACCGGCTCGGTGGCGCGCGGCGAACCGGCGCTGGGCGACGCGGTTGACCTCGACATTTTGCTGATTGACGACTTTATCCCCGACCCGCCGACTGAAACCGTCCGGCTTTCGGAGTTTGTTTTCATTGACGCCGCCTACGCTCGAACCGCCGATTTTGCCGATCGCAAGGCCGCGCGCACACACCACCTCCTCGCGCCGGCGCTCAACGATGCCCTGCCTCTACACGACCCGCGCCACTATTTTGATCTTTTGCAAGCCGCTATTCGCGCGCCCTACAACCGGCCTGATCACATTTATGCCCGCGCTCGCTCGGCCCACAACGCCGCCCTCCAATCCTTTGCCAGTCTGACACCGTTCCTTGAAGACAGTTCGCCAGCCGATGTGGCGATTAACGATTTGCTCAACTTTCATCAGGCGCTTTATCTGGCCGCCCTGTCGCCCATTTTGTTGACGGGTCAACCGGAGGCCGTGGGCGGGCGGAAGTTGATGGTCCGGTTCGAGGCGGCGGCCCGCCGTTTGAATCCCGAACTCTATTCTCAATTCCTGGCCGCGCTTGGAGTTGCCGATCTCGATCCAAATCAGATCGAATCATTTTTGGCCGACTGGCTGGCTCTGTACAAGGCGGCCAACCAGCGCGGGGCCGCCGGCCCGGCTATTCAGCCGCTCAAGCGCGGCTATTACGAACGCGGCTTTCGCGCCCTCATCGCCGAAGGTCATGCCCTCAACACCTTATGGCTGATGGAGCATACGATGGCGGCCAGCGTCCGCGACCTGAAGGAGACGCCGGAGCCGTGGTTGAAGTTCAGACAGGCCACCGGCAAGGCCAGCGGCGGGCAGTTTGCCGAGCGCGCCCGGCAGGCCGAAACCCTGTTGGCCCTGACCGACGAGACGCTGATTGCCTGGGCAAAGCAGGAACAGATTGAGTGGTAGAAAGGGACTGGCGGCAAAAAAGTAACGGGGTGCTATAATCCGCCTCCAAGCTACTGGCCTGGGTTTGCTGGAGAAGCGCCGTCTTTTAAATGATTTCCACAAAAACGCAGATTAAGAGCAGTCATCTTGAACTGCTCTACCACATTAGCCGCGAGTTGAGCAGCCGGCTTGATTTGCGTGAGCTGATCGAGCGCATTCTGCGCTTAACCTCTGAAAGCCTCAACGCCGAAAACGGCAGTCTCATTCTGGTCTCCGACGAGGGCGTCGTTTACGACGCCGCCCTGATCATTGACGGGGCGCTCGTTCCCGACACCGAAGCCCAGCTTGGCCCCCAACTCGAACGGGGCCTGGCCGGCTGGGCCATGCGCCAGCGCCAGGTGGTCGTGTTGCCAGACACCGCCCTCGACACACGCTGGCAGCCCGCCGGAAACCCGGAAGTCACAATCTCCAAATCGGCCCTGGCCGCGCCGCTCATTTTTGTCGGTCGCGTGCTGGGTGTCCTCACCCTGGTTCACCCTCAGCCCAACTATTTCACCGACGACCACCAGCACCTCATCCGGGCCATTGCCGAGCAGGCGGCGGTGGCGGTGGAAAACGCTCGCCTGCTTCGCGAAAGCCGCCGCCAGACGCAAAACCTGCGAAGCCTGGTGGAAGTGGCTCAAGTTCTTAGCTCCACCCTCGACCCCGACAAGCTGTTGCAGTTGCTCCTGCAGGAAACGGTGCGCCTGCTGAGTCTGGAAGCCGCCTCAATTGCGCTGACGGACATGGAGAATCAGGAGCTGGTTTTTCAGGTGGCGGCGGGGGCCTCGGCGGCAAAAATGGTGGGGCTGAGACTCAAGCTGGGGCAGGGCATCGCCGGCTGGGTGGCTCAAACCGGCCAGCCCATCATTGTGCCTGAAGCGCATGGCGACCCGCGCTTCTATTCGCAGATCGATCAGCAAACCGGCTTCAACACCCGCGCCGTGCTGTGCGCCCCGATCAAGTTTGAAGGCTATACCATCGGCATTGTCGAAGGTCTCAACCCGGCGCCGGGAACCTTCGACCGCAACACCCTGCCTTTGCTCACCGGCATCGCCAGCCTGGCCGGCAACGCCATCGCTCACGCCCAGCAATTCACCTTCACCGAAACGGTCAAAGAACGCTACGCGGGCCTCTTTGAAGACAGCTTCGACCCGATCATCATCACCGACCTCAAAGGCACAATCACCGACGTGAATCACAAGGCGGCCATCACCCTCGGCTACACCCGCGCCGAAATGATGGGCATGTCCATTCACCAGATTCACACTTTGGGCCTGGGGCCGTTGAACGAGAAGAAATTTTCGGAACTGGCGCGCGGCATTGAGATGGCTTTTGAGAATCACGTGACCACCAGAGGCGGGCACGACATCCCGGTGGAAGTTCATGCCAAGCGCATTTCCACCGGCGACGACGAGTTCATCCAATGGATCGAGCGCGACATTTCCGAGCGCCTGCATATGGAAGAAATGCGCGAAGACCTGATCTCGATGATCTTCCACGACCTGCGCTCGCCGCTGGGCAACGTCATCTCCAGCCTCACCCTGCTTCAATCGTCGTTCCCCAAAGGCGACGACGCGCATCAGTCCATTCTGGGCATAGCCGTTCGCTCCAGCCAGCACCTCTCGCGCCTGGTGGACTCTCTGCTCGACCTTCGCCGCCTCGAGTCCGGGCAGGCCACTTTGCACAAGACCGACATTTCCATCTCGGCCCTCATTCTCGAATCTGCCGAGCACGTTCACCCGCTGGCCGAAGGCAAGGGCATCACCCTGCGCTTCGACCTGCCCCTGCGTTTGCCTACCGCGAGCGTGGACGCCGATATGATCCGGCGGGTGATCATTAACCTGCTGGAGAACGCCGTGAAGTACATGCCCGGCGAAGGAACCATCACCGCCGCCGCCCGCGTGGATGGCGGCCATATTGTCGTCAGCATCGCCGACACCGGCCTGGGTATCCCCGAAGCCGAACACTCCCGCATCTTCGACAAGTTCACCCGCCTGCAACGCTCCGGCTCGGTCAAAGGCATTGGCCTGGGGCTGGCTTTTTGCAAACTGGCGGTCGAGGCCCACCAGGGCAAAATTTGGGTAGACGCCGCCCCGGTGCAGGGCGCGGTCTTCAGCTTCACCCTGCCGGTAAAAGAGTAAATGACTGATCGCCTCTATTATTCCGACTCCTACGCCCGGCAATTCACCGCGCATGTGCTGGAGCGATTGACTTTTGAAGATCGCCCTGCCCTCGTTCTTGATAGAACCCTGTTCTACCCGGCCTCCGGCGGCCAACCCTTCGACACGGGCCGCCTCCACGGGTCACCCGTCGTGGACGTGGCAATCCGGGAGTCCGACAAAGCCGTTCTCCACTGGCTGAGTCAACCGGTTGAGGGCGACGAGGTGACGGGCGAGATTGACTGGCCTCGCCGCTTCGACCACATGCAACAGCATACCGGCCAGCACATTCTCTCGCAGGCTTTTCTGCGCGCCGCGAACGCCGAAACCGTGAGCTTTCATCTCGGCCTGGAATCGGTGACGATTGATTTGAACGCCGAAAAACTTTCGGCCCCGGCGCTGGAGGCGGCTGAGACGATTGCCAACGAGGCCGTGACGGCCAACCTGCCGGTGCGGGCCTGGTTCCCAGCGCCCGACGAATTGGCGAGTCTCCCGCTCCGCAAAACGCCGGACGTTGACGGGCCGTTGCGGGTGGTGGCCATCGGCGAGTTTGACACCAACGCCTGCGGCGGCACGCACGTGGCCCACACTGGCGAAGTGGGGCTGATCAAAATTCTGAAGGTCGAGCGCGAGAAGAAGGCGACGCGAGTTGAGTTCCGGTGCGGCGCGCGCGCCCTGGCCGACTACCGTCTCAAGAACACCCTCGTCAATCAACTGGCCGCCGACTTCACCTGCGGCATTAGCGAAGTGACTCAGTCGGTCGCCAAACTCCGGGCTGAGGCGCAGTCATATCACAAAGAACTGAAAGCGGCGCGAGAGACTCTGTTGGCGCGCGAAGCAGACGGACTGGCGGCGGCCTCCCCGGCGCTGAACGGCCGGCGAGTGATCCGCCAGGCGTGGGCCGATCGCGATCCCAACGAGGTTCGCGGTCTGGCGGTGCAATTGGCCGCTCTGCCGGGCACGGTGGCCTTGCTGGGCACGGCGGGCGCGAAGGCGCATTTGGTGTTTGCCCGTGCCGAGGATGCGCCGGGCGACATGAACGCCGCCCTCAAAACGGCGCTGGCGATGTTTGGCGGGCGCGGCGGCGGAAATGCCAAACTGGCCCAGGGCGGCGGCGTAAGCGCCGACGCGGCGCAAATTGAAAGCGCGCTCAGGCAAGCAGAAAGTGAATTGTTCAAAAGGTAAGGCACAACCCGCGAAAAGAGCGCGAACGACAAACGTCAAACGTAACCTTTACGTTTGACGGTCCACGTTTGACGTTTTACTCTCATGCACAAACTTCCCTCCAACATCTACGTCGACTCGTCGTTTCCCGGCGTCACCGTCGGCGTCATCGTCACCAGGCAGGGCCTCATTTGCGTGGACACTCCCAGCCACCCGGCGGACGCCCAGAAGTGGCGGACGAAATTGAGTCAGCTTTCGTCTAAACCCATCTTGTACGTGATCAACACTGATCATCATCGCGACCGGGTGCTGGGCAATCAGTGGTTCGATGCGCCCGTCATCGCCCACCATTTCACCGGCGAACGCCTGCGGCTATATCCCGAAATTCTCAAGGGCAACATGCCGGACGCGGTGATGGATTTTGAAATGGCCCGGGAGTTTGCCGGGGTACGCGTCCTGCCGCCGCAGATCACCTTTTCCCACGAGCTGGTTTTGCTCAAGGGCGATCACGAAATTGTCTTGCGCCACATGCCCGGCTCGGCGCCGGGCGCGGTGTGGGTAATGATTCCCAAAGCAGGCGTCGTCTTCACCGGCGACGCGGTAGTGACCGAGACGCACCTGCATCTCGGCAACGCCGATATCGGCCAGTGGCTGGAGAGTCTGAATGAACTCCGCAAGGCGAGGTTCCCGGCCAAAACCATTGTGCCCGGCCGCGGCAAGCCGACGAATAAAGAGAGCCTCAAGTGGACGCAGAACTACCTCAAGCTGGCCGGGCGCAAGATGGACGCTTTGATCAACAACAACCGTTCGCGCTCGGACGTGGCCGGGGTCGCCGCCGATTTGCTTAAACACTTCCCGGTTCCTGACGCCCAGCGTGAGACGCTGGCTCGCCGGTTGCGCCTCGACCTGGAGCGCCTGTACGACACCCGGCGCGGCAGCGAGGATGTTTAATAGACCTTATCGGAAATAAGCTCATAGCCCGCGTCCTCGCGGGCGACCCGGAGCGAGGCGGAGAGGGCGAGACACTTGGTGTCTGTCGTGTTTGACGATTTCCAGCAAGTCATGTTATCATCTGCCCGCCAGTAATCAGCCGTCCGGCAATTCGGGGCGGCTATCTTTTTGTATTCACTCACGGCTTAGAAAAAGGAAGGCCATATCAGCGCATCAGACTATCGTATCACCGAAGGTATCCGCGGCGTCCCCGAACTCCGGGTCATTGGGCCGAACGGCGAAAACCTGGGTGTCATTACCGTGCAAGAGGCGCTCCGGGTCGCCCGCGAGGCTGAGAAAGACCTGGTCGAAGTCAGCCCCAATGCCAGTCCGCCGGTTTGCCGTATTCTCGACTACGGCAAGTTCCTGTACGAAAAGGCCAAGAAGGAAAAGGAAGCCAAGAAGGCGCAGAAGACCATCGAGGTCAAGGAAATTCGATTGCGCCCCAAGACGACCGATCACCACCGTTCCTTCAAAGTGCGCGACGCCCGGCGCTGGCTGATGGAGGGGATGAAGGTGAAAGTGCGCATCCGCTTCCGCGGGCGTGAGATCACCTACCCGCAAATTGCGCGCGAGGAGTTGCGTGAGGTAGCCACCGAGTTGGCCGACGTGGCTGTGGTGGAAGTTGCGCCCGACATGGAAGGCCGGACGATGCTCATGATTTTGGCCCCGGGTAAAAAGCCGGCGGCCAAACCGGGTGAAAAGCCGGGCAAGCCGGAAAAGGAACGACCGCCCGAACCTGTCGGCCCTACGCCGCCAGACCCGGACGACGATGATGACGAGGCGGAAGTCTAATATCGCCCTGCAAAATTCACGACCAGTGATGTTTCGCGAAGCGGACCTCACAGGTCTCATGAAATGAAGTAAGGAGAAATCAATGCCCCGCAAAGCGCCAAAAGGCAAATACAAGTTGAAGACCCACCGGGCCACGGCCAAACGTTTCAAGATGACCGGCTCCGGCAAACTGATGCGGACGAAAGGCGGCAAGGGCCACTTGCGCCGGAACACATCCAAGCGCACCAAAGCCCTGCTGGCCGAGACCATTGAAGTGAAAGCCCCCAGCATCATCAAGCGCGTCAAGCGGCTCGCGCCCTATCTGCGCCGCCACAAACTTAACCCATCGTCGTAAGAGACTCAGACTTCCGAAGTTTCCAAAACTTCGGAAGTCTGGGACGCTGTCGCAATCGTCTGCCGCGTGAACGCGCGAATGCAATCTCGCGGGCGGCAGGGGAACGCAAAGGAGAAACAATGGCTCGTGTAAAGGGCGGGTTTGTGACTCGCCGCCGTCGCAAGAAATTATTGAAGGCCAACGCTGGCTACTACGGCTCGCGCAAGCTTCTGTGGAAGAAATCCCACGAAGCCTGGATGCACGCCGGGCAGTATGCCTTCCGCGACCGCCGCAACCGCAAGCGCGACTTGCGCCGGTTGTGGATCGCCCGCATCAAGGTACACGCGTTTATCCTTACGCCCTCGAAGAATATCTACTCGACGTGCCGCGCAGTGAGTACTACTCGGCAGGAGGTGAGTACCACAGCCACGGTGGTTTTTCAAAAGCCTCGAAGAGATACCGCACACCGGTTTGTGGCCCGAAGCTCGATATCTTGGATTTCAGTCCGAAACATCGACCCGCTTGGAGCGGCGGCAGCATCGTCGTTCCTGATGCGCTCCTGTTCATGGACACGCTCAAAAAAGACGAACTGTTCCGCAAAACATGACGTTCCCTTTCCCTTCTGCTCCGTTCCGCTTCCGTACCCAATCCCGCATTCTTCAATCCCAAAGGAAATCTTTTGCAGAGATTTCCTTTGGGATTCAAAACTGCCTCACGGCTCTGTCCAGTTGATCCATGTAAAATCCTCT
>JACPWC010000116.1 GCA_016197225.1 Chloroflexota bacterium | reverse complement strand
GGGGCTTGCCCCCCAGCCGCGCGCGGATTTTCGGAAGTCGCATCATTCCAAAAACCAAGACTGTACCTCGCCGGGCCGTCTTCTTCAATGACGATTAAACGCGATTTACAGTTGGCGCGTAACCCTTTATGCTCGCGGGCATGAAAACCTATCGCAACCTGTACTCGCAACTCTGTTCGTTTGAAAACTTGTATCTGTCTTACCGCGCCGCCCGGCTGGGGAAACGCAAACACGAGTCGGTGGCCGCTTTTGAATACGATCAGGAGGAAGAACTGTTGCGTTTGCGCGATGAGCTTCAGGCAGAGACGTGGCAGCCGGGCGCGTATCACAGCTTTTATATTCACGATCCCAAACGGCGCTTGATCTCCGCCGCCCCGTTTCGCGACCGGGTGGCGCATCATGCCCTGATCAACGTCATCGAGCCAATCTGGGAGTCGCGTTTCATTGACGACTCTTACGCCAATCGAATTGGCAAGGGCACGCACCGGGCGTTGGATCGGGCGCAGGCTTTTGCCCGCCGCTGGCCTTACGTCCTGCAATGCGACATCCAGCAGTTCTTTCCGGCGGTTGACCACGGCCTGTTGCGAAATGAACTGGCCCGGCTGATTGCCGACCGGGCTGTGCTGAAGCTCGCTGACCGGGTTATCGCTTCGGGAGAAGGCGTGCTGGCTGAAGCCTACGAGATGCGCTGGTTTCCCGGCGATGTTCTCCTGTCCGCTTTGCGCCCGCGTGGCTTGCCCATCGGCAACCTCACCTCACAATTCTGGGCCAACGTTTACCTCAACGGCTTCGATCACTTCATCAAGCGCGAGTTGAAATGCGCCGGTTACGTGCGTTACGTGGACGACTTTTTGCTGTTCGGCGACGACAAAGCGCAATTGCGCCAGTGGCGGGTTGCCATCATTGAGCAGTTGGCCGGCTTGCGGCTGACTCTGCACGAGAACCGGGCGCAGGTTTATCCAGTTATGACAGGCATCCCGTTTCTTGGCTTTCGTGTCTACCCGACTCATCGGCGGCTGAAGCGGCGTAATGGCGTGAATTTTCAACGGCGTTTCAAAGGGTTGATAGGGCGGTTAGTTGATCGCAAAATCAACGTCGCCCAAATCCAGGCCTCGGTGAGAGGCTGGGTCAACCATGCCAGCCACGGTGATACCTTCGGTTTGCGCCAGGCGATTTTGGGACGATGGGCGTTATCCTGATGAGCGAATCGCCTCTATTCTCACGGATGTATGATTTTCTATTATGGCTGTTGCCGGAGGCCAATAAATTTCCACGTGCCTATCGCTTTACATTAGCCGAGCGCGTCCAGCGGCAGGCGCTTGATTTGCAAGAGACGCTTATTCTGGCTGGCCTGCGCCGGGGAACAGGCCGCTCGAGACGTTTGGAAGAAGCTAATAAATGACCCGGCTAACTTCAACAACAATATCGGCTTCCGGGCGGCGCTCTCTCACGCTTTCACTTTGCGGCCAGCAGTGTGGGTTGTTTTTTCGGCAACCGCCGAGGCTGAAAACGGCGCGGTCGGCTCCCGGCCTGTGGTTTGCCCGGTGCGCTTTGGGCAAATTCAGGCGAATATAAAAAAGTTCTGCCCTTTCCAGTAAGCCAATTGTCTGGCTGACCGTCAGGGCAGAACGCTTTCTAAAAAGACCTGTGAGGTCTTTAAGACCTCACAGGTCTGCGGGAGCGAAACCCCTCAAACGCCTCCTCCACCGTCAACAACCTCGTCCGCAACAGCCGCCGGGCCTTGCTGGTGTCCATCGTCAAGTCCGCCGGGCGCTTCAGCCCGCTCTCGGCAATCGTCGAACGGATCACGTTCGGGCCGGGCGTGAGGCCCAGGCACGATAGCATTTTTATCCCGAAGTCCCAGCGGTTCAACGGTTGCCCGCCTATGTTCAAAAGGCCGCCGTGCCTCGTCCCCGCCAGTTCCAGCAGGGCCAGGGCCACTGTGTCCACCCAGACCGGGCAACGAATCTCGTCGGTGAACAAGCGCACCGTCTCGCCCTTGCGAATGCCGTCAATGATCCAACCGGTTTGCTTGTCAACCGGATCGAAGCCGTAAATCAGCGACGGACGAACGATCAGCGCCTCAGGCATCATGCTGGCGATCAAGCCTTCGGCAAAGGCCTTGGCCGCCCCGTAAGGGTTGGCCGGGGCAACCGGCGACTCTTCGGTGTAAGGCGGCGACTCGCCGTCGAACACGCAATCGGTTGAAACGTGAATCAATCGGGCCTCAACGTCAATGGCGGCATCGGCGAGGTGGCGGGCCGAGGGGACGATGGCGGCTACATGCTCGCCGTTGCGGTTGGAGACGGCCTGGTGGATGATGGCCTCCGGCTTCAACTCTTTGACCGTCTTCTCCACCTCAGCCCGATCTCTCAGGTCGAGCCGGATCGCGTTGGGATGAGCGATGGGCGTGTTGAAGAACGTCGGGTAAACGTCCCACCTGCCAGAGGCGGTTGCCAGTTGGGCGAGCCGCGAGCCAAGAAAACCGGAGCCGCCGGTTATAAGCAGACGTTTCATTCAGCCTTCAAGATCGAACCGCGAAGACACGAAGAGCGCAAAGGTTTTTCTTAATTTCTTTGCGTCCTTGCGTCTTCGCGGTGAAAAGTTCTATATCGCTCCGACTCGTTTGAGCGCATCCATCGCCGCCGCCCGGGCCGCGGCCTGCTTGCTCCGCCCCGCGCCCGCGCCGTAAACTTCGCCGTTCACCCGAACTTCCACCGCAAACGTCTTCTCGTGATCCGGCCCCTCGGCGCTCACCGTCACGTACTGCGGCGTGTGGTTCAACTCCGACTGCGCCCACTCCTGAAAGTAACTCTTGGCGTCAATGTCGCTTTGCTCGCGGGCCACCTCCGCCGCCACCGGCAAAAGCAATCGCTCCACAAATTCCTTCACCGCCTCCAAACCCGAATCCAAATATAGCCCGCCGAGGATGGCCTCAAACACGTCGCCCAGCAAGGTGTCTCGCTCGCGCCCGCCGGCGTCGTCTTCGCCCTTGCCCAGCCGGATGTATTGCCCCAGCTCCAACTGCCGGGCCAGCCCGGCCAACTGCTCGGCCCGAACCAGCGCCGAACGCAAGCGGGTGAGTTGGCCCTCCTGCATTTCGGGGAAGCGGTGGTAGAGCATCGCCCCCACCAAAAAATCCAGCACCGCATCGCCCAAAAACTCAAGGCGCTCGTTGTCCTCGGATTCTTCCGCGTGCTCGTTGAGGTACGAACGGTGGGTCAGGGCGCGGCGAAGCAATTCCACGTTGTGAAAGGTGAAGCCTGCCTGTTGCTGTAATTCTGCGAGAGAAGCCATAGGTGTGAGAACAGCGGATGTGTGGAATTTAACGGATCGAGAATCCGTTAAATTCCACACATCCGTTGTTCTTGATGTAAGATTCCGCCATGCTCACCAAACTCTACTTCCTCCGTCACGGCCTCGCCGACTGGCCGGACTGGACGGGCGCCGACGACGAGCGCCCGCTCACGCCCGACGGCATTGAAAAGATGAAGCTGGAGGCCAAAGCCATTAAGCGCCTCAAGCTCAAGCCCGACGCCATCCTCTCCAGCCCCCTCATTCGCGCCCGCCAAACCGCCGACCTGGTGGCCGACCGCCTGGGCCTGACGGTGAAAGTGACGCGGCTTCTCGCCCCCGGCTTCAACATCGCCCAACTCGACAAGCTGGTGCGTGAGGCCGATGCCGCAACACTTTTGTTCGTCGGCCACGAGCCGGATTTTAGCACAACCCTCTCCCAACTCATCGGCGGCGGACACGTCGTTATGAAAAAAGGCGGCCTGGCCCGGGTGGACATCACCGCCCTCGATCCCCTGAGCGGCGAACTCGTCTGGCTTCTGGCTCCCGCCGTGCTGACTAACGATTGAATTCAACACCAAGACACAAAGGCGCTAAGACACAAAGAAAAACTTGATGGCTTTGTGCCCTGGTGTCTTGGTGGTTAAATGCCTGACGGATGAACGACATGACGGATGTTAAAGTTGACTGGCCTAAAGTTGCCCGCCTCCTGCTCCTCTCGCGCGAACTGGATCGCCTCGAGACCGAACAACTCACGCCGCAAGGCAAGGTCAAATATCAATTCTCGGCCGGCGGGCACGAGCTGGCGCAAATCCTGCTGGCCCTCAACCTCACCCATCCTCACGACGCCGCAACCGTTTACTATCGTTCGCGCCCCTTCATGCTGGCCTCCGGCCTCACCGCCCGCGAAGCTCTGGCCGCCGGCATGGCCCGAACCGGAAGCCCGAGCGAGGGCCGCGACGTGGGCGTGGTCTTTAGCCTGCCGCGCCGCAGTGGCGCGCTCGTCCTGCCCTCGTCCGGCGACGTGGGCGCGCAATACACGCCCGCCATCGGCTGGGCGCAAGCCATCAACTACCATGCCAACGTGCTCGGCGAAAAAGACTGGCCGGGCGCGATTGCGGTCGCCCTCGGCGGCGACGGCAGTGTGGCCGCCAACGGTTTTTGGGCCGCGCTCAACATCGCAACCACCCTTCGCCTGCCCATGCTCTTCTTCATCGAAGACAACGGCTACGGCATCTCCGTGCCAAGCCGTTACCAAACGCCGGGCGGGGACATCGCCGCCAACCTTGCCAGCTACGGCGGCCTCAGAGTTCTGGAAGGCGATGGCGCTGACCCCGACGATGCCGCCGAAAAAATTTCGCAGGCTGTTGCTCACACTCGCGCCAACGGCCCCTGTCTGCTACGAATGCGCGTCCCGCGCCTGGCCGGCCACACCTTCATTGACGATCAGGCTTACAAGTCACCTGAAGAGCGCGCCGACGATCAGGCTCGCGACCCGCTGTTGCGGTTGCGCGATCATTACCTCACGCCCGATCTGGCGCGAACGATCAAGGATGAATTGGCCTCAGCCGTCTCTGCTGTGGAAGCCTCTCCCGACCCCGACCCGGCTCAAGCCACACACCATCTTTTCTATCAGGGGCCGCCGCCGCTCGTGGGCGGGCTTCGGCCTGCCAACGCGCTTCCCCCGTTCACGGCGGCTGGACCGGAGTCAAGCGGCCCGCGACTCAACCTTCTCGATGCTGTGCGCCGCGCACTCGAATCCGAAATGCGCCTCAACCCGCGCCTGCTCGTCTTCGGCGAAGACGTGGGCGTCAAGGGCGGCGTTCACGGGGCGACGCTCGACATGCAGATCAAGTTTGGCGCGGATCGAGTCTTCGACACCTCGCTTTCTGAAGAGGGCATCATGGGCCGCGCCGTTGGCATGGCCCTGGCCGGCCTGTTGCCTGTGCCGGAGATTCAGTTCCGCAAATACGCCGACCCGGCCCACGAGCAGATCAGCGACATTGGCACGGTGCGCTGGCGCACGGCGGGCAAGTTCGCGGCGCCGATGGTGGTTCGCATTCCGGTGGGCTACGGCAAGAAGACGGGCGACCCCTGGCACAGCGTGACCGGCGAGGCCGTGTTCGCCCACACCCTCGGTTGGCGCATTGCCTTCCCCAGCAACGCCGCCGATGCCGTCGGCTTGCTTCGGGCGGCCTTGCGCGGCGACGACCCAACGTTCTTCTTTGAGCACCGCGCCTTGCTCGACACCGCGCCCGCCCGCCGGCCTTACCCCGGCGACGACTATTGCCTGCCGTTTGGCAAAGCCGCCACGCTGACCGAAGGCGACGAACTGACTCTGGTGGCCTGGGGCGAGATGGTTCATCGTTGCTTCAAAGCCGCCGCGTCCTTCGCGGGCCGGGTGACGGTCATTGATCTCCGCACGATCATTCCCTGGGACAAGGAGTGCGTGCTGAACAGTGTGCGCCGCACCGGCAAGGCTCTCATTGTTCACGAAGACACGATCACCGGCGGCTTTGCCGGCGAGATCATCGCCACCATCGTCGGCGAATGTTTCGCCGATCTCGACGCGCCGGTCGAGCGTCTGGCGACGCCCGACTGCCCGATTCCCTACAACGCGCGGATGATGGAATACGTCCTGCCAAATCTTGAAACCATCCGCGCCAGGATTCAGAAGTTGTTGGATTTCTGAGACGCTCCCGTTCAGCCTCAGTAATGCCCGTTACGAGTCGGTAATAATTGATTGACAGCCCGGCCTCAGATTTTCTATACTGGCTCCATCGAGCAACACTCAAGGAGACTTTGCCATGAAAATTATTTATTATCTGATCCTGCTTCCCGCGCTCATGTTCGCCGCTTCGGGTTGCATCGCCTCGGTGGTAGAAGTGACGCCCATTCCGCCCACCACCGTCGTCCTGCCCACGTTCACTTCAGCCTCACCGGATGTCGCGGCTACCGAACCGCCCGCCGCCACCGAAGCGCCCTCGGCCACGATTGAACCGTCGCCCACCACCGGGGCGACGGCGACCCCGACGATCCCGCCCACACCCGATCCCAACAAAAACGTCGGCGACACCATCTTCACCGACAACTTCACCGGCGAGATCGGCTGGCTCTGGACGTTTGAAGATGAGGCGGCCAGATTCGGCGCGCAGGACGGGCAACTCGACATCCTTTCACTCAAGAAGGCTGGCGGCTGGCGCTACTCGCTCTACTTCGACGCTGTGCATGGCGACCAGCAGATTGCCGTCTCGGTGCGCAACAACCGTTGCGCCGACGCCGACGAAGTGGGCATGGCTTACCGCGCCACCGAAGAGCCGGCAAACAATTACAACATGTACATCTTCTCGATCAACTGCGCCGGGCAGGCGCGAGTGTTGAGGTTGAACGGGACTGACCTGGTGGCGTTGAGCAACTGGCAGGACTACCCGGCCCTCAACCAGGGCGCCAATGCCGACAACCGGTTGATGGTCTGGATGTTCAAAGACGAGTTCAACTTCTACGCCAACGATCAGTATTTGTTTACCTTGAATGATCCGTCGCTGGCTGAGGGTTTCTACGGCTTCTTTCTCAACGGCGGCGCGAGCGGCGACGCCTCGTTTACACTCACAAGCTTTGAGGTGAAGGAAGTGAAGTCGCCGTGATCGCCGAGCCGGTGAAGCGCAAAAAAGAGCCTCATCATTTGATGAGGCTCTGGTGGTCTGGGCGGCGGATGGGAAACTAAAATTGGACAATGACGTTTGAGAAAATATTGCCGACCGCCGGCCCAAGTATTAACAGCAATGCCATGACAAGAATGGCAACCAGAATGATGATCATGCCGTATTCAATCAGGCCTTGCCCTTTTTCCCATTTATGGCGGCACATCAAGTTTTCCTCCCTGAACAACCGCGAGCCGATAAAGTACGCCTTATTTTAGGAAGAAAAACCTGCCGGGACACGAAGGTTTGGGGGGGAAAAGTTAGGATTGCGAAGGGAGCTAACTATGAAAATAGCATTGATTGGCTTCGGCCACGTGGCTCGCGGGCTGGTGGAATTGCTCGTGACCCGGCGCGAAGCGTTGCTGGCCGACTATGGCTTTGCGCCAAAGGTCACGGCCATTCTCACCCGGCGCGGCTCGGCAGTTGACCCGGCGGGACTCGATCTTGACCGCGAGATTTCGCTGGCCGGGCCGCCGATTCCGGTGGAAGCCGCCATGGACGGGGCGGACGTGGTGGTGGAAGTGACCCCCACCGACGCCCAGACCGGCGGCCCGGGCCTGGAACACTGCCGCCTGGCCTTGAAGGTGGGCAAGCATCTGGTCACCGCCAACAAAGGGCCGCTGGTGGTGGCCTATCGCGAACTGGCCGCGCTGGCTAAAGACCGGGGCGTGCAGTTTCGCTTTGAAGGCACGGTAATGGGCGGCACGCCGGCGATGGTGCTGGGCCTTGAGACTCTGGCCGCCGCCGGCGTGCGCTCGGTGCGCGGCATCCTCAACGGCACCACCAATTTTATTCTGACGCAAATGGAAGCCGGCGGCTCATACGCCGACGCCCTGAAGGCGGCGCAGGTGCTGGGCTACGCCGAGGCTGACCCGACCGCCGACGTTGACGGCTGGGACGCGGCGGCCAAGGCCGTCATTCTGGCTAACACGCTCCTGGGCGGCAACTTGCGGGTGAATGACGTCGAGCGCGAAGGCATCACCGGCCTCACCCAGTCTATGATCGCCAAAGCCAAAGCTGACCGCCTTCGATGGAAGCTGATCGCCGAAGTGAAGAAGGATGGCGAGCAGGTGCGGGCCAGCGTGCGCCCGACTCAGATTCTGCTCACCGACCCGTTGGCGTTTGTGGGCGGCGGCATGAACGCCCTTACTTTTGAAACAGAAGCCATTGGCCCAACAACTCTGATAGGAGCCGGGGCGGGTGGCAAGGCCACTGGTTTTGCCCTATTGACTGACTTACTCAAGATTCATCGTTACGCCGGCAAGTAGTTGCGGTGGAATCGGCGTACCGATATAAAAACAATTCGGGCTCTACCGTTGGTCTGATAGAGTCTATTATTTACGATTTACGGTTGCCAGGCCGGGTGCTTGTTGTCGGCGATGTTGGCCGTGAGACGGATCGGCTCCGAAGTTTCAACCTCATCGAGGGCGATGGCGTAAATGCTCCAGTGGCCGTCACGGTCGGAGACAAAGGCAATGCGCGAGCCATCGTCCAGCCAGGCTAGTGAGCCATCGTAGCCGGCGTTGTGGGTGACGTTGATCTGCCCGGAGCCGTCGGCATTCATCACATAGATTTCCTTGTTGCCATCCCGATTTGAGAGAAAGGCGATTCGCGAGCCGTCGGGCGACCAGATGGCCGAGATGTCGTTGGCCGGGTCGTTGGTGAGGTTGGTCTGCCCGGAGCCGTCGGCGTTCATCACGAACACTTCCCAGTTTCCGGTGTGCCGGGAACCAAAAGCAATCTGTTGGCCATCGGGCGACCAGGCCGGGTCGGAGGCCCAAACCTGGAAATGAGTCAACTGGGTTTGCCCGGAGCCATCGGCGTTCATGGTGTAAATTTCCCACGCGCCGGTGCGCCGCGAGGCGAAGGCCAACTGCTGACTGTCGGGCGACCAGACGGGCGGCGAGTCGTCGTTGACGTTGTGAGTGAGGCGGGTGAGGCCCGAAGCCCCCACCTGGCCGAGGGTGAGGATGTAGATTTCGGGGTTGCCGTCACGCTCGGAGACGAAGGTGAGGCGCTTGCCGTCGGGCGACCAGGTCGGGGCCCAGTCAATGGCCGGGCTGTTGGTGAGGTTGGTTTGCCCGGAGCCGTCGGCGTTCATCACGAACACTTCCCAGTTGCCGTTGTTAATTGAATTGTAGGCAATACGTGTCCCGTCGGGCGACCAGACCGGGCAACATTCGTCCTCGAGGTTGTTGGTGAGTGGCCGGGAGACATAAGCCAGGCCGTCGGTATTCACCAGATAGATGTCCTGTTCGCCCTGGCGGATAGAGTCGAAGGCAAGCCGGCGGGCGCCGCTCCCGGCCAGAGCGCGGGCGGCGCCGACAGCCAGGCAGCCGGCGAGGGCCGCCGCCAGCGCCACCCACAACCACGCCGGTCTTCTCACCGGGTCAGGGTTGCCACGTGGGTCCGAGATCATCTTCTTTGTCGTGGGTCAGCCGGGTTGGGCCGGAGCCGTCAATGTTCATGAGATAAATTTCGGGGTTGCCGTCGCGATCTGACACAAACGCAATGCGACTGCCGTCCGGCGACCAACTGGGGTAAAGGTCGCCAACGGGATTGTCGGTGAGGCGGGTCTGGTCAGAGCCGTCGGTATTCATGCTATAGATTTCGGCGTTGCCATCACGATAAGAATGAAAGGCGATGCGTTTGCCGTCGGGCGACCAGGTTGGGTTGCCGTCAATGAAGCGATTGTTGGTGAGGCGAATGACGTTCGTGCCGTCAATGTTCATGAGATAAATCTCTTTGCTGTAGTCCCGATTGGACTCAAAAGCAATTTGGTCGCCTAACGGCGACCAGGCCGGGTCGCCATCGAATAGGGTATTCTCGGTGAGACGGGTTTGCCCGGAGCCGTCGGCGTTCATAATAAAGACATCACGATTGCCATTGCGATCCGACTCGAAAACCAGCCTGGTTCCGTCAGGCGACCAGTCCGGGTTCCAGTCGGTACCGTGAATGTTGGTGAGGCGGACGACGTTTGTGCCATCGGCATTCATCAGATAGATTTCGCGGTTGCCGTCGCGCCAGGAGACAAAGGCGATGCGAGTTCTATCGGGTGACCAGGCCGGGCAACAATCGCTGATATGATTATTGGTGAGACGGTTGTACTTGGTATAAAGAGTATTGGCGTCGAGAGTGTAGATTTCCCAATTGCCGTCGTGGTGCGAGGCGTACACAATCTTGCCGGTGCTGACCCTGGCAAGTTGAAGGAAATTGTCGAAGATGAGATAGCTACAGGCAAGCGCCGACCCGGCAGTGATGGCGATTGCCAACAACGGGAGTCGGATGTAGGAGCGTGAACGGCGCATCAGCGTCCTTTACAGGCCGGCGCAGATTTGGCAATCTGCGCCCGGCGGCTTTTGGCTAGGGTTGCCAGGCCGGGCGGTCGTCGTCGCGGGTGTTGTTGGTGAGCCGGATCAACCCGGCGCCGTCAATGTTGATGACGTAAAACTCGCGGTTGCCGTTGCGAAGCGAGTCGAAAACAAGGCGCAGGCTGTCCGGCGACCAGACGAAACTGCCGTCATACGAGCGATTCTTGGTGAGGTTGATCGGGTTGGCGCCATCGGCGTCCATGAGGTAGATTTCCTGGTTGCCGTCGCGGTTGGTCTGAAATGCAATCTTCGTTCCGTCAGGCGACCAGAGCGGGTTGACGTCGTTGGCTAAATCGTTCGTCAGGCGGAAGGATTGCCCGGAGCCGTCGGTGTTCACCGTATAGATTTCGCGGTTGTCGTCGCGAGTGGCGACAAAAACAATTTGCGAGCCGTCGGGCGACCAGTTCATGCCGGAGAGCCACATGATGGCATGATGGGTGAGTTGGGCCTGGTCGGAGCCGTCAGCGTTCATCACGTAGATTTCAAACCGGCGGCCCCGGTTGGACTGAAAGGCGATCCGGGTTCCATCGGGCGACCAGATGGGGTTGGTGTCGGCGTCGCGGTTGAAGGTCAGGCGCGTTTGCTCCGAGCCGTCGGGATTCATGACATAGATTTCAAAATTGCGCTCACGGTTGGATTGAAAGGCAATCTTCGTGCCGTCGGGTGACCAGACGGGAAAGCGGTCGTCGCCGGGGCTGTCGGTGAGGCGGGCCACCCCGGAGCCGTCGGCGTTGATGAGATAGATGTCGGCGTTGTTGTTCTGATCCGGGAAACTCACGTAGATGATCCGTTTCCCGTCCGGCGACCATTGCGGGCAACAGTCGTTAATTGAGTTGTTGGTGAGTTGCTTGGCTGAATAAAAGAGGCCGCCCGTGTTCACTACATAGATTTCGCCTCGACTGCCGGGTGTGCCGTCGAAGGCGACGAGGTTGGTGTCAGCGCCGAGGAGGCGGCGCAAAGCAAGGTTGGCGGCGAAGGCGCAGGCGAGCGTCAAGGCAAGCGTGGAGGGTGCTACAAGGAGAAAGAGCTTGAGCCGCCTTGACATGGCTGACCTTTGCTGAATTATAAACCCGACCAGGCCGGAATTATCTGAATTTTTGCAGAGAGTTTGCCTTGCCGGGCATCTCTCAGAGCCTGTTTGAAAATTGCTCTTAGCCCGCGTCCCCGCGGGCGTTCTCAACCGCGAGGACGCGGTTGGGGAGCATTTATTAACAGGCTCTCAGTTCCGACGGCGGGCGCGGAGAAGCACCGTGAGATACAGGACCAGGCCAAAGGTAAAGTCGCTGACGCCGCGTATGTCTGGCGCGACGTGCCGCCCGCCAAGTTGGAATTGGGCCATAAGTTCGCCCAGCCGGGGAATTGCCAGCCGGTCGTAGCCGGCGATGATGACTGCGCCCAGGATCGCGCCGGGCACACTGCCGGCGCCGCCCAAAATCACCATCGCCAGAACCATCGTCGAGACGTGAAAGGCCATCAGGTCGGGCGCAAAATAAGCAAAGGTGCTGGCGTAGAGCGTTCCCGCCACCCCCGCCGCCGCCGAACTCAACGTGAGCACGACCAGCCTGGAGCGCGCCACATCCACGCCGGAACTTTCTGCCGCAATTTCGTCCTCACTGCCCGACAACCATCCTAAACCGATGCGCGAATGAATCAACCGCTGGCTTAGAAACGCAACCAGAGCCACCAGGCCAAAGACCAAATAATATTGGGCCGTGGGCTGGGTGAGCGGGTAAGTGAAAATGTGCGGCGGAGGCAGGGCCGCGACGCCGCCCGTGCCGCCGGTGAAGTCGTTCAGGTTGACGACGACTTGCCGCGCCAACAAGCCCAGGGCCAGCATCACGACGACCAAATAGTCATCACGTAAACGTCCAGCCAGGCGGCCTTTGAAAATGCCAAACAATCCGGCCAGGGCGACGCTGACCAGCACGATAAAGAAGAATTCCATTCGTTGGGGCAACAGGCCGCCCAACTTGCTCCAGCGATTTGTGAGCAGGGCCGTTGCATAGCCGCCAATGCCAAAGCTTACGGCGTAGCCCAAATCCAACACACCTGCCAATCCCAATGACAGATTGAGGCCCAGCGCGAGCAGGATTAAGATTCCAATCCCCGTGGCAAGGATTTGCAAATGGATGCCCGACAACAACGGGAAGGCCGCCGCCAAAATGATCAGCCCCCACATCCACCGGCTGAACCGGGTGCGTTGACTCGAGGGCGTCAAAATGGCGGCGTCCCGAGTCGTGGTCATAACCTCAGCCTGCCCTCCAGCCGACAGGCCGGTGGGGCGCAGGATGAGCAAGCCGATGAGCAGGGCCTGCAACAAGACCGGCGTCCACTGAGCGGCGAGGAAATAGTCACTGAATGCGCCTGATATACCCAGCGTCAGCCCGCTCACCAGCGCGCCGGTCGGACTTCCAATGCCGCCTAACATGGCGGCAGTGAAGGCTATCAATCCGCTTTGCGCTCCGTGATTGCCGAACGGGCGCGAGTAGTAAAGCGCAAAGACAAAAGCCGCCGCGCCCGCCAGCGCGCCGCCAAACGCAAACGCGCGCCGGATCGTGCCGTCCAGATTCACGCCGCATATCTGTGCCAGTTCGGGGTTTTGGGCGCAGGCCCGGATGGCCCGCCCGGTGGCCGTGCGTTGCATGAAGACGCTCACGCCCAGGGCAAACACGCCCGCGACTAAAAGGACGAACAAATCGTTGAAGCGAAATGTGACTTGTAGCGGGAGGCCCAACGCCTGCACCAGATCAACGTTGGGCAGAAGATCAGGGATGCGATCAATCGGCACTTCGGGCAGGCCGGGCACACTGCGATGGTCGCCCGGAACCCAACTGGGCAAAGTCGTTCGCCAGAACAGGGCGGCCTGGTATAGCATGAATGAAATTCCCAAAGTGGCGATCAGAGGGGCAAGCCGGGATCGTCCGCGGAAAGGCTTGAATGCGGCCTGCTCAATGGCAACATTGAGGATCGCCCCAAACATCATGGCGGCGGCCAGAAGCGCGGCTAGAATGCCCAGCCTCAGCGCCGGAGGCCAAGTGGGCTGGATGCCCAGACTGGTGATAACCGTCGTGACCAGCACCGACGACAAGGCAAAGACATCGCCGTGCGCGAGGTTGAGGGTGCGAACCGTTCCATAAACGACGGTGACACCGATGGCGTTGAGGGCCAGCACGGCCCCGTTCGATAACCCAAAGACGAGAAGTTGGAGAATAAGCTCACTGCAACTCAGGTGAAGGCTACAGCTCACTTGCGAGCTTCTTTCAACACGGCCTCTGCCACCTGGCGAAGCGAGAGTTGCTTGTCGCGCGCGGACTTCCGAAGCTTCTGATGGGCCTCTTCCTCGGTGAGGCCGCCTTTCATCAAAACCCCTTTGGCGCGCTCGACCACCTTTCGCGTTTCAAGTGTCTCTTCGAGTTCGGCGGCTTTGGCGGTTGCGGCTTGCGAATCGGCGAAGCGGCGCAGGGCGACTTCGATGGAAGCGGCCAGTTGTTTTTCGGCCACCGGCTTGATGAGATAGCCCTGGATGGGAAGTTCGGCGGCTTGCTCGATCAGGTCTTTGTCGCCGAAGGCGGTGAGGATCAGAGTCGGGGTGGGGCGGTAACGGTGCAGGGCGCGGGCGGCTTCGAGGCCGTCGGTGAAGGGCATCTTGATGTCGAAGATGGCGAAGTCGAAGCGCTTCTGATGGGCCAGCTTGAGGGCGTCGCGGCCATCAACAGCCATCGTCACCTCGTGGCCCATCTCGGCCAGCATGGTCTTGAGGCCCAGGCGGATGATCGACTCGTCGTCGGCGATGAGGATTTTGAGCTTGCTCATGAGAAAATCTTTGCCGCGAATTGACACGAATTATAAAAACCAATTTGTCAGAATTCGTGAAATTCGTGGCGGCTTATTCCTGCTCCCAGCCGGCGCTGTGGCGGGGAAGTTGGATGTCTACCTGAGCGCCGCCTTTGCGGCTCTTGAATTTTAGCTTGCCTTTGAGATCGTCGCGCACCAGTGTTTCGACGATTTCAAGGCCGAGCGAGGACGGGATTTCAGACGGCAGGCCCACGCCGTCGTCGGCGACGGTGACGACGATGTAGCGGTCGGTGTGGGTGAGGGTGATGGCGACACTGCCGCGCTGGCGGCCCACAAAGGCGTGCTCGAGGGCGTTCTGCAAAAGCTCGTTGACGACGAGGGCCAATGAAGTAGCCGGGCGGGAGGGCAGGGTGACGGCTTCCCCGTCCACCTGAATCGTGATCGCTTTCCCCGGCGGGATCATGTTCTGGGCCACCATCCGGCTGATGCGGGTGATCACGTCCTTCACGTCCACCAGTCGAAATCCCTGCTCCGACAACACTTCGTGGACGGCGGCGATGGACTGGATGCGGTTGATGGATTGATGCAGAACGTCGCGGGCGGTCAGTTCGCCGTTCGCTTCGGAGACCTGCATTCTCATCAACATGCCGACGGTTTGCAGGTTGTTCTTGATGCGGTGGTGCATCTCGCGGACGACGGCGGCGTTGGTGACGAGGCGCGCGTTTTCGAGGGCGAGGGCGGTCTGGTTGGCGAGGGTGGAGAAGAGGGCGATTTGCTCGGCGGTGAAGTCGTGTGGTTCGGCGGTGAAGCAATTGAGGACGCCGATGACTTTTTCGCGGACGACGAGCGGCACGGAGAGCATGGAGACCAGGCCTTCGGCGCGGGCGAGTTCGGGGTTGCGGTAGCGCGGGTCGGCCCGGACATCACGAACGGTGATGGGTTCGCCGGTTTGAGCGACCCGGCCTGAGACGCCTTCGCCAATTGGAATAGGAGCGCGAGCGGCGTAAGCGCGGTTGGTGCGTCTGGCCGAATGCAGTTCAAGCTGGCCGCTGGTTTCGTTGACGAGGAAGATGGAGCAGACGGCGGCGTTCATCACTTTGGCCGCCATTTCAGTGACCACGTCCAGCATTTCGTCGAGGTAGATTGGCGAAGTCACGGCTTCGCTGACGCGGGCCAGAGTGGTCAGCTCGCCGAGCTGGCGCTTCATGTTATCGTGCAGGGCGGCCTTGTCGAGCGCGCCGGCGGCCAGGTCGCCGATGAGGGCCAGAAGTTCGATCTCGTCGGGCGTGTAATCATGCGGGGCGAGGGTCTGGACGTTCATGGCCCCGATGGGCCGCTTTTCGCTGATCATGGGCACGGCCAGCAAAGAGGTGAATTGCTTCTCGTCGGCGTCAGGCACGAACTTGAAGCGCGGGTCGGCCTGGGCTTCGCGGGCGAAGGCGGGCGTGTTGTGCTGGACGGCGTAGCCGGTAAGACCTTCGCCGATGTTGAGGGTGGCGCGGCCCACTGCGCGCTTGGCGAGGCCGGTGGAGGCGCGCAGACGCAATGCCTTGCCGTCGAGGTCGAGCAGATAAATGGTGCAAGAGTCCACGCCCATGACCTCAGTAGTTTTATGGACGATGAGGTCGAGAGTCGAGTCGAGATCGCGGGCGGCGGAGATGGCGCGGGCGATTTCGCGGAGCGGGGCGAGGCTGAGGAGAGGCATTGAGGATCGTTGTCCCCGATTTCCGCCGCCGGCTACCTACTTCCCCTTCAACCCCCACCACGCCCAGGCCCCAATCGCCAACGCTTCCAGCATAGCCCCGCCGCCGATCCAGATAAACACGTCCTGCCAGAACTTTTCCGGGAACAGCCGGATGAGGGTGTCTGAATAGCGGAAGAGCCAGGTGTCGCCGGTAAAGAATATTTTATGGAAGAAGACGAAGAAGGGGTCGAAGGCGAACATGACAAAGAGCAGGACGGCGATCAGTAAAACAAGGGTCGCCACTGCGCCGTTTAGCAGGCCGCTTCGCAGGAGCGGGCGCGTGGCCGGTTGCCAGGCCAGCGCCGCTACAGAGCCAATAACCAATAACCCGCTAACCATCCACACTAACATCGCCCCTCTCACCACAATTTTTACATCCACCATGTGCTTAAGCTCGCGGTCGTTGTACATGCGGTCTCCGCTGTCGGTGTTGGCGATCTTGTCGGCAGGCAGGGTGAGCTTGCCCAGGAAGTCAATGCCCTCGTCGTTGAGCAGGTAGTCGAGGGCGATGGCTGAATACTTCAACCGGTCTTCTTTGTTGAAGCTGTAAAAGTCCGGCGGGAAGCCTTTGAGGTTGTATTCCCAGTTGGTGTAGAACGGGGTGAGCATGAGCCGCACGTTGGTGAGCACCAGGCAAACGGGCAGGGCGGCGGTCAAAAGGATGCGAAGCAGGTTGGCGAGCCAGTTGGGCATAATGTTAATCCGTATTGCGTATTGCGTATTTCGTATTCCGTAGAAGCCTACGCAATACGCATTACGCAATACGTTTGTGTTATTTCAAGAACTGCAACCCTTCCCCCAGCACAAAGTTGATCACAATCGAATTCGTCAACTGCTCCACCGGGGCCACGTCGTCGGTGAAGATGGTTTTGGCGGAAAGGGTGGGTGGAAGTGTGCTGACAGCGCGCTGGAGGGCGAAGCGCAGGAGCGGGTGGGCGGTGGCGGGC
>JACPWC010000115.1 GCA_016197225.1 Chloroflexota bacterium | reverse complement strand
GTGGCGGTGGTCTACCCCGAGGCGGTCTGGTACACCTACGTCGACCAACACGACCTCGACCAGATCGTCGAAGACCATTTGAAGAACGGCCGCGTGGTCGAGCCGGTGCCGCCGGTGAGCACGGCAATATCCTGCAACATAGCTTTGCGGCGGTCGCCGAAGCCGGGGGCCTTGATGGCCAGCACGTTCAACATTCCGCGCAGTCGGTTCAGCACCAGAGTCGCCAGGGCTTCACCATCCACATCTTCGGCAATGATGACCAGGTCACGCTTGCCGATCTGCACCAGCTTCTCCAGCACCGGCACGATGTCGGCGGCGGCGGAGATCTTCTTGTCGTGGATCAGGATGTAACAGTCATTGATGACCGATTCCATTGTCTCGGGCGCGGTAATAAAGTAAGGCGAGATATAGCCGCGGTCAAACTGCATACCATCTACGTACTCGGTCTCGAACTGGAGGCTCTTGGACTCTTCGACGGTGATGACGCCGTCCTTGCCCACCTTGTCCATGACTTCGGCGATGAGATCGCCAATTTCAGAGTCGGCGGCAGAGTTAGAAGCGACCTGCCCGATCTCTTCTTTGCTCTCAATCTTCTGCGACTGCTTGCGAATGGTTTCCACGGCGGCTTCAGTGGCCTTTTCGATGCCGTGCTTGATGAGCATGGGGTTGGCCCCGGCGGCGACCATCTTCAGACCTTCGGTGGCAATGGCCTGGGCTAGGATCGTGGAGGTGGTAGTACCATCGCCGGCAATATCGTTGGTCTTGCTGGCGGCCTGGGAGAGGAGTTGCGCGCCCATGTTTTCGTAGGGGTCTTCCAGCGAGATTTCTTTGGCCACCGTCACGCCGTCGTGGGTGATGGTGGGCGCGCCGAACTTCTTGTCGAGCGCGACGTTGCGGCCTTTGGGGCCGAGGGTGGTGCCAACAGCGTTGGCAAGAATATCCATGCCGTTCTTGAGTTTGCGGCGAGCATCCTCATTGAATACAAGTTGTTTTGCGGCCATACGTAGCTATCCTTTCCGTGTCGTCACGGGAAATTACTTCTTTTTCTTGGCGACATTGCCTTCAACAATTGCAAGAACATCGCCTTCTTTGAAAATCAACAGCTTTTTGTCGTCGAGCTTAATTTCGGTTCCGGCGTATTTGGCGAACAAGACAATATCGCCTACTTGCACGTCCATCGCGATACGCCTACCCTGATCGTCGCGCGCGCCCGGGCCGGTCGCCAACACCGAGCCTTTTTGCGGCTTCTCCTTGGCAGTTTCAGGCAGAACGATGCCGCTGACCGTCGTTGTTTCTTGTTCCAGCGGTTCGACGACCAGCCGGTCGCCGAGGGGTTTGAGATTGAGGGACATTGATTATTTGCCTCCTTGCAAAAGCATAGAAATAGGGTGAGCGCCTTCGATCACTCAACAAATGGCTAAAAACCGGCGATTTTTCAGGCCATGTAAAAGAGACTTGCAGAAGCCGGGCACAGTTTTAGCTTGAACAGGCGTCTGAATCCTCTCCATTGACAAGAAGTATAAGGCGATAGAGTCTCAAGAGCGTCTCAAAGAGCACAGGAGACTTCACCCGGCAACAAAGAACGCCGAGAGTCTAACTCACAGCGTTCTTGTTCAAAATCACTTGGGAGTAGTGCGCCTTTAGTTGACCAAGTTCGGGTCAATAATATACTGCCACCAATTATAAGCAATCCCCTTGCCCGAGCCGGTGATGTGGGGCATCAACTTGAACCACCACATATGGTGCTCGCGAATGTCGCCGCCGCCCCAGTGCGAGTCGTCCACTTCAATCGGGACGCCTTCTAGGTTGGGGAAGTTCTTCCAGACGTGGTAGCGGCTCTTCACTTTGGTCTTGTTGCCCCACTCGTAATCTTTGGTGCTGTTGGGCGCGTAATGAACAATGCCCACCTCCGACTGGCCGGGATGGGTCTTGTCGTAGCGGGTGAAACGCTCCCACAAATTGTCGTCGCCGCTCTTGTGGCGATAAGTATGTTTCATGATCGACTCGGCCCGGTGGCCCAGGTTCTCCAGCATCTGCCCCGCGCCGCGCTCGTAGTTGAAGCCCATGATCACAAAACGCTTCTTGGCCTGGTCGGCGCCTTCTAGCACCGGCGCGTTGCACCAGAACGCCCCCGGCCCGCCCATGATCGACTCGTAGAAGCCGGCGTAAGGAAAAGCGTACAGCCAAACTTCGTCAATCGAGCCGCGATTCACTTTTTCAACAATTTCATACTTCTCAAGGATGGGCTTGTAATCCACCTCGTCCGGCGTGTGGAAGCCGGAGCCGGCCCGCAGGTGCTTCAAAAAATCTTCGGCCTTGTACACAAAGCCGTCCTTCTTGGCCGGGAAGCCGTCCACCTCGATCCGCTCGACCACGCCATAAGTAATGTAGCCGTAGCTGGCCTCCTTCACGTCGGCGATGTACTTCTGCGTCAACTCGTCGGGTTTGCTCCAGCCCATCACTTCCGAGAGCTTCTTGCCCCCTTCCGATTTGATCGTCGGATTAAAGACAATCACCGACACGTTTTGATGAATGGGCTTGGGCCTCTCACCAGCCTTTTCGTGGCTGTCTTGCAGGCTGGCCGCCGCATCTTTGGCTTTCGAAAGCGCCTCGCTGGCGGCGTGTTGCAGGTTTTTACCAACGTCACTCATATCGGCCTCCGGAAAAATGAAAATTTGGACTAAGTTTGCAGGTTTATAATACACCCATGCAAATTCTAACGGTAGACGTCGGCACCGGCACCCAGGACGTCTTTCTCTTCAACCCCGATCTTGACTTGGAAAACGGCTTCAAGCTAATTATGCCATCTCCAACCATGATCGTCCATAACCGGCTCCGGCAAGCCACTGTCCGCGCCGAGGCCGTCCTGCTCACCGGGGTGATGATGGGCGGCGGCCCTAGCCAGTGGGCGGCCCGCGACCATGTCCGCGCCGGCTACCCGCTCTACGCCACGCCCGGCGCCGCCCGCACCTTCAACGATGACCTCGATTGGGTGCAGAATGAAATGGGAGTCCGAATCATCAGTGACGACGAAACCGACACCCTGCCCGACGCCGTGCGGATTGAATTGAAGGATTTCGACCTGGCGGCTCTGGCAACCGCCTTTGCAACGTTTGGCCTGACTCTGAACCCGGACGCCATCGGCGTGGCCGTCTTTGATCACGGCGACTCACCACCCGGCTACTCCGATCGTCAGTTCCGGTTCGACTATCTCGACCAGCGCATCCGCGCCCACAACCGGCTCTCGGCCTTTGCCTTTCTTTCAAACGACATCCCGCCAATCATGACCCGCCTCCAGGCCGTGGCCGTCACCCACAACAGTGACGCTCCACTCGTCGTCATGGACACCGCCCCTGCCGCCGTGCTCGGGGCCACCTTCGATCCCGTCGCCGCCGCCCCTGAACGAGTCATCCTCTGCAACGTCGGCAACTTTCACACCCTGGCCTTTCGCCTGGGGCCGCTTGGCGTCGAAGGCGTCTTCGAGCATCACACCGGCGAAATCAATCAAGTGAAACTTGAATCGCTCCTGGAGCGTCTTGCTAACGGCACGCTCAGACACGCCGACGTGTTCGACGACATGGGTCACGGCGCTTTGTTATACTCAACCGACCCAATCGCCAAGCCGCCGCTGATCGTCACCGGCCCGCGCCGCGCCCTCATGCGCGGCTCGCGCCTCGGCCCCTACTTTGCCGCGCCGTTTGGCGACATGATGATCGCCGGATGCTTCGGCCTGCTGGCGGCCATGGCCGACGTTCTGCCTGACGATGAAATTCGTGAAGCGATTCGTCATTCAATGAAAGGTGGAGCGGGCAAGCCGCCGTGGGAAATGTGAAGGATGAGGGATAAATTATGAAACCAACGATTCATCCTTCACTCTTCTGCCTTCATCCTTTGTGAACAACCTCGACCTTCTCCTCTCCGATCCGCCCGGCGAAGCCCTCGGCCCCGAAGTGCGCGTCACCGCCTCGCCGCTGGGCCGCTCGTCTCAGCCTGCCCCGCTTCCGGCAGGAGGCATCCCTGCATTGTCCGCCGCGCTGGAGACTCTTTCCACCGATCAGATCAGGCAGGTCGGCCTCGGCCTGTATTCCGCCATCACTGCCGAGTCCGGTTTGCGCGACTTGCTGGCCGCCAACTTGCGTCAGAACGAAAACCTGCGCCTGCGCTTGCAGATCGAGCCGCCCAACTTGCGCCGCCTGCCCTGGGAGGCGCTTTATCAGGAACCGGCCGGCTTCCTCATCTTCAACGCCATTTCGATCACCCGCTTCGTCGCCGTCGGCCTCCAGCGCGCCCAACCTATTGTCGCCCAACTGCCTCTGCGCCTGCTGGTCGTCAGCGCCATGCCGGGTGAACTGCCGCAGCTCAACTTCGAGGCCGAGCGGGACAATCTCATCTCGGCTCTGGCCGACGAATCAGAGAAGGGCTGGGTGAAGCTGGAGTTTGTAGAGCACGCCACTCGCGACAAAGTGCGCGAAGCCCTCACCACCTTCAGCCCGCACGTCCTGCACTTCTCCGGGCACGGCAAATTTGCCGAAGGCAAATCGGCGCTGGCCTTTGAAGATCAATACGGCGATCTGGATTCGGTGACGCCGGATGACGCCGCCATCCTCGTCGGCGGCCTGCCCGACCTGCGCCTGATCGTCCTCAACGCCTGCGAAACCGCCATTGATTCAACCGCCCAACCGCTCACCGGCATCGCGCCAAAAATTCTGCAACGCACCGGCATCCCCGCCGTCGTCGCCATGCAAGCCCCGATCTTTGATCGGGCCGCCGTCGCCTTCACCCGCGCCTTCTACAACCAACTGGCTCAGGGCCGGACGGTGGACGAGGCCATGCGCGAGGGGCGGCTGGCGATCTACAACAGCAACAGCGCCAACGCCTCGTTTGCCGTGCCGGTGCTTTTTCTGTCGTCGGAGGATGGCCTGCTGGTGGACTTTCCTCAGCAGAGCAAAGAACGGGTGGTGGCCCAGGCTCGACTCGGCTTCGACGCCGTGCGGGCCGAGCCGGTCACCGAAACGACCACGGCCACCCTCAACCGCTGGCAAATTCATCTCAAGGCCGCCGCCCGGCTCTACAAACAACTCGCCGCCTGGAAGGGCCTGCACGATCTTCTGCACGACCTCAACGAGTCGCTCGAATTTGTCCTGCTCGAGCTGCCCCGCCTCGACAAAGCAACGCCCGACCTCAACTACGTGATCGAATACTGGGCGCGATGTCAGAGCACCTTCCGCCGCCTCGAAGATTTCGCTCAAACCGGCGCGGCGGCCATTACCACCGAGCCGTTCACTAAAAGTGGCGGCCTCACCGGCGACCCCTGGATCGTCGAGTCACTCATTAGCGAACAGAACTTCGACGCGGCGCTGGCCGAGGGCAGTTACAAAGCCGTGTCGGGCGTTGCCCGCAAACTGCGGCAGACGATTCAGACTCACATGAACGCCGCCGACAAGTCGCTTGAAGATCGGGCTGCCGAACTGCGCCGTTTGGCCGACTCGTGGACCCAACCCGACGAACTCCCCTCTGCGCCCGACCTGGCCCAAGCCATCACCGAACTGGATAAACTGCACGCCACGTTGTACTCGGCGGTTGAGAAACACGACATCTTTCAGGATTTGGACAACGACTTCACCCGCCTGCGCGACGAGGCCCGCCGCCCGGCCTGGGAGTGGGAAGCCGTCTCGGCCGCCTGGGCATTTTGCCGCTCGGACGTGATTGACAGCCGTTTCATTCCCTTCGCCAAAGAATCAGGTGAACTGGCGGCGAAGAACGGCGACCTCTCCGGCTCGGAGTGGTGCGTGACCCTGGCCCGGCAGGCAACCATGCTGGAGGCTCAGATTGCCAACGAAGAGCAGGCCGCCGTGCGCAAAACGTTGCGTGAGATGGGAACGGCCATTCGCACCCATTTCTTTATCGCCGACAAAGAACTGAAAGATTTGACTTCAACATTGGACTCGTTGTCTGATGACTTGTTGGAGATTTTGAGGAAGAATAAAACATGACCATGCCCGACACGCTCTCCTTTTCCGAAATTCGCGCCCGCCACGCCGACCTGCTCAAGGCCGCGCCGGCCTCCGGCGCTGGCACGCCCGAACGCCTGGCCGAGATCAGAAGCTTCATCGAGGCCGCGCGGCTGGCCGGGCGGCAGGTGACCGACGAGGATGACCGCGAGTATTTGCGCGGCCTGCTCACCTTTTGGGGCAACACGGTTTACAACCAGACCCGCACCTATCCCAACGTGAATCTGGAGTTGTTTGCCGGCAAGCCTGGCCTCAAGAGCGTGAAGCCGGGCGAAGGGGTGAAGGCTGAATCAACTCCCCCCGCGAGCGGCGGCAACCCCGTGATGTGGTTCGTGCTTGCCGGTCTGTTCCTGATCGTCATTGTGTTCGTGGCCGTCCCCGTCATCCTGTCCGGGCTTAGCGGCCAGGCCGGACCGACGGCAGAGCCTGGGGCGAGTCCGGCGACGTTGACGGCCATCGCGGAGATTGGAGTTCCTACTTTCGACTCGCTCGGCACGCCGGAGCCAAACTCCACGCCAACCCTGCCCGGAACGGGCGGCGGGGGCGGCAGTGTCTCGCCCCTGTCTTTCATCTCGGTACAACTGATCAAGCCGGCGTTCGACGAGGTGGTGGCGGTGGGCCAGCCGGTGGAGATTGGCGGCACCTACTCGAACCTGCAAACCGGCTGGCGGCTGTTCTACGTCGTCACCGACTTTGAAACCGGCGACTCGATCATTCTCCCGGAATCGTTGCCCATTGACGTTGACGGTTCCACCGGCGTGTGGACGGCGACGACGGCTCTGCCCAGGCCGGGCCTTTACAGCGTGAGTGTTTACATTGCTACCTCAAGCAGTGAAATCGCCCGGCTTCAAGCCTGGGCCGACTCAGCTAAAGCGGTCACGCCGAGCGAAGAGTATGATGGCGTGATTCTCTTCCGCGACCTGTCCATCTTTGAAGCAAAATAGTTCGACCCCCTCTGTCCCCCCATTTTGCGTTGGAGTTCGCAAAATGGGGGGATGAGGGGGGCCAAGAATGGAGGCTTCCATGAAACACATCCGCATCCTTTCATTCGTCGTTCTGGGGCTGGCCGCCTGCGCCCGCTTCTCCGGCCAGCCCGATGTTCCCGACTTGCCCACTACTGATCCGGTTGAGCGGCAACTGCGGGTGCTCGACACTTTGTCGGCGGCGCTGGACGAGCAGTTTATTTATGAAGACCTGGGAAGCAGTGGCTGGAAGTCGGCTCACGCCGACTATTTGGCGCAGGTGAAGGGCGGGCTGACCGAGGTTGAGTTTGAGGCGGCGCTGGGAGACCTGGCGGCCAAATTGCCGGGCGAGGGCGGCGTTTATCAGTCGCGTAGCGAACGCATTCAGGCCGATCTGCAAAACACGTCGCTCTATTCCGGCATCGGCGCTTACGTGTCGGTGCGGGCCGGGCCGGAGCCGCACATCGTCATCCTGTCCATCATCGAAGGCTCGCCCGCCGGCCTGGCCGGGTTGAAGGCGCACGATTCGATCTTCAGCATTGACGGGAAGCCGGTGACGGCTGAGGAAGGAATGGACGTGGTGCAGAGAGTGCGCGGCGAGGCCGACACGACGGTGAAACTGGAAGTGGGATCGCCGGGCGAGCCGCGCCGCGCGGTGCAAGTGACCCGGGCCACGCTCGCCGCCGCCGACACTCTCAAAGGCGGCGTCCTCACTCGGAGCGGGATTCTATACTTGCTCATGCCCGTCGCTAGCGATGATACACTCATGGATACGATGTCTCAGGCGCTGGAAAACATCAGCCAGCAGAATCAGTTGACCGGCGTCATCATTGATCTGCGCGTGGCCCACACCTCCGGCGGCTGGCCGCTGAGCGAGATGCTGGCGCTTTATGCCGACGGCCGGCTGGGCGAGTTTTATTCGCGCACCAAAAGCACGCCGGTGCAGATAAAAGGCGTGGATGTGGGCGGCTCGCAAGGCCTGCCGATCGTTCTCATCATCGGCCCGGACACTGAAGGCTCGCCCGAAATCTTCGCCGCCGCCCTGCAAGCCTCCAAACGAGCCACTGTCATCGGCCTGCAAACGCCCGGCAAGATTTTTGGCTACACCACCGTGCCTCTGCCCAACGGTTCTTACTTCACTTTTGCCAGCCAGTCGTACAAGACCAGCAAGGGCCAGGACCTGGCCGAATTTGGGGTGAAGCCGGATGTTGAAATCAAGGCTGATTGGGATGAGGTGGATTTGGAGAACGACCCGGCGATTGACAAGGCGATTGAGCTTCTGGTGAAAGGACAATGATCGCGGATGGAGGGTCAGGAGTCTATTCGAGCACAATATCAACGCTACGGCGTCAAAGAGTTCTACGAACGCTTCGGCGGCGATTACAGCAACCCGCACGAGCGGGCCATTCAACACGCCTTGCAGGCCGCCGTTGAAACCTGGCCTGTTGATCTGAGTCGCGTCCTCGACCTGGCTTGCGGCAGTGGCGAAGCCACGCTGGCGCTAAAAGCATTGGGCGCTGATAAGATTGACGGCGTTGATCCTTACACGGCTGAGGCGTACTTCGCCCGCACCGGCCAAACCGCCGAGCCGTTCACCTTTGAGCAAATTGCCGCCGGGGCGCTTGCGGCAGCAGGCCGGAGCTACAGCCTGATCGTTTGCAGTTTCGCTCTGCACCTGCTTCAGCCCTCGCGCCTGCCCGCACTGACCTACCAACTCAGCCTGCTGGCCGACTCGCTCCTCATCCTCACCCCGCACAAACGCCCGGCCCTGAAGCCGGAGTGGGGCTGGACGCTGACGGGAGAGTTGGTGGTGGAACGGGTGAGGGTGAGATATTTCAAATCAGGGGTCAGAACGGGAACGTAGATAAAACAAAAAGAGAGCAGCGAAAATCTGCGTTCGCGAAGCATCAGCATTTATCTGCGTCCCGAAGGACCGGTCTGAGCAATTACAGAATTGCAGTCTATATGCCAATATCACTATTCGATAAACTCCAAGCCTCCCCCCTCCTCGCCGACGGCGCGATGGGAACCATGCTCCACGCGCGCGGCGTGGGATTCGACGAGTGCTTCGACGGCCTCAACCTGATCCAGCCCGCGCTTGTGGCCAAAGTGCATCGCGGCTACATCGAAGCCGGGGCGCAACTCATCGAGACCAACACCTTCGGCGCGAACCGCTACAAGTTGGCCCGGCACGGCCTCGCGGCGCAAGCGCGCCAGATCAACGCCTCGGCGGTGGCGTTAGCGCGGCGCGTAGTTGAAGCCTCGCTCAAAGAAGTCCTCGTCGCCGGATCGGTTGGCCCGTTGGGAGTCCGGCTCGCGCCTTACGGGCGCGTGAGAACGGAGCAAGCCTACGCCGCCTTTCACGATCAGATCGCAACCCTGGTCGCCAGCGGCGTGGACTTGATCATCGTCGAGACCATGAGCGACTTGCGCGAAGTGGCCGAAGCCGCGCGGGCGGCGAAGGCGGTGAGCAAACTGCCCGTCATCGCCAGCATGACGTTCACCCGCGACGATGTGACCCTGCTGGGTGACACGCCCGCCAAAGTCGCCCAGGAGTTGATCGCCTGTGGAGCCGACATCGTCGGCGTCAACTGCTCCAGCGGCCCGGCGCAGGTTCTGCGAATTCTTCACGCCATGAGACAAGCCGCGCCCGAGGCAAAATTTTTGGCGAAGCCAAACGGCGGCTGGCCGGAGAATGTGGGCGGCCGGATCATGTACCCGGCTACCCCTGAATATTTTGGCGAGTATGCACTGGCCTTCGTGGAGGCCGGGGCCGCCATCGTCGGCGGGTGCTGTGGGACAACGCCTCAGCACATCGCCGCCATGCGCGCCGCGCTCGATCAGCCCCGGCCCGGGACCCCAACACAATCCATTGTCGTTTCAGCGCTGGAGCGCGAAGAACGAACGACCGAGGCCCACCCACCCACCCGGTTAGCCGAGAAGTTTGCCGCCAAACAGTTTGTGATCGGCGTGGAGATGCACCCGCCCAAAGGCCTCTCGACTCACAAACTGCTGGCCGCCGCCAACCTGCTGGCCGAGGCCGGGGCCGACGTGATCAACGTGGCCGACAGCCCGATGGCCCGGATGCGGATGAGCGCCTGGGCGGTGAGTCATTTGATTCAGGATGAAGGTGGAATTGAAACGGTTCTGCACTTCCCCACGCGCGGGCGAAACTTGTTGAGGGTGCAGGGCGACTTGCTGGCGGCCCATGCCCTGGGTTGCCGGAACATCTTTGTAGTCATGGGCGACCCAACCGCTATCGGCGATTACCCCGACGCCAACGACAAATACGATCTCGTTCCGTCAGGCCTGATCAAGTTAATCAAACAGGGATTCAACGTGGGCCTCGATCACGCCGGACAGGAGATCGGCCAGCCCACCTCATTCTACGTCGGTTGCGCCGTCAACCCCTGCGCCCCCGACGTGGACAAAGAGATCAAAACGCTGAGGAAGAAAATCGCCGCCGGGGCCGACTTCGCCCTCACCCAGCCCATCTTCGAGACCGGTGTTGCCCGCGAGTTTTTGCGCCGCTACGCCGACAAGCACGGCCCGCTCGAACTGCCGATTCTGGCTGGCGTGCTTCCGCTTCATAGCGCCCGCCACGCCAACTTCTTCCACAACGAAGTGCCGGGCGTGATCATTCCAGAGAGTTTGCGTGAGCGGATGGAGAAAGCCGGGAGCGCAGGCGCGCAAGAGGGGATGAAGATTGCCGTCGAACTGCTCACTGAACTGCGCGAGTTTTTGCAGGGCGTGTACCTGATGCCGCCCTTCAGCCGCTACGATCTGGCGGCCGAGATTATTGATCAGGTGAGGGAGAAAGTTTGACGACTGACGACAGACAATAGACGGACAACTTTCGTCCTTCGTCCATCGTCTGTCGTCGCTTCACGGGCAAGCAAACAAAAACGGCGCAATCTGGCAGTACAAGTTGTAAGCGTCAACGTAGTAGACCGCCGCCGCGACCGCCCCCAGGCAACAGCACAACACCAAACACCCCACGCCCGCAATCACCCAGCGGCGATCCATGCTGCCGGCTTGAGGTGTTGATTGCGGCAATTGATATTCAGGCTGATATTTTGGGATGGGCGGCGCGGCCTGCTCCGGCGGGCGGGTGGACATTTGCGGCATGGCGAATGCCGGCCGGGGCGGCGGCGGCTCGCTCGACATCGTCACCGGCCCGATGCTTCCCACAATCGTGGCCGCCATGTCCGGCGGAGTCGGCTCAAAGGTCAGCGTTACCGTCTCGCCCAAATTGATCACGTCGCTCTTCGACAACAACTTCTGCCCGGCCAGCCGCATCGAATTGACAAAGGTGCCGTTGGTGCTCCCCAAATCTTCCAGCGCAAACGTGCCCATCTGCCGCGTCAGCCGCACGTGATGCCGCGAAATTTCGGCGTCGTTGATCACGATATCGTTCGACACATCGCGCCCCAGCGTCACCACGTCCTTCACCAGTTCAAACGTCTTGCCCGGCGTCGGGCCGCGTTGCATGAGCAAACGAAATGAGCCACTCTGCATAACTATCCTCCTGATGTAGCGCAAGTATACGCAACTATCCCCGGCGCGCAACCTGATATACTTTTGCCCATGCCCACCCCCTTTTACCACCTGCGCCTGGCCCGCGAGCTACTGCCCGCCTGCCCGCCGCTCGTCCAACAGCACGCCGCCGAGTTCTACCTGGGCAACATCGCCCCCGACGCCCAAAACATCTCCGGCCAGACGCGCGAAGCGACTCACTTCTTCGACGTGCCGATGAAAGACCGGACTCCCGCTTCGCAAGCCCTCTTCCGCCTTCACCCCGGTTTGGCCGACTCTGCTAAATTGCCCCCCTCTCACGCCGCCTTCCTCGCCGGCTACCTCTGCCACCTCGCCCTCGATCAGCAGTGGATCGGCGACATCTTCGACCCCGTCTTCGGCCTTGATGCAGACTGGAGCAATTTCCGCCATCGCCTTTTCATCCACAACGTCTTGCGCATCTACCTCGACCGGCTCGACTGGCCGCTGTTGCGCGACGGCGTGGGCGAAACACTTTGCCGCGCTCAACCTGATCGCTGGCTTCCCTTTCTGGCCGACTCGGCCCTGAGCGGCTGGCGCGACTTCGTGGCCCGCCAACTGGCCGACGGCGCCGAAGCCCAAACCATCGAAGTCTTCGCCAAACGCATGAGCCTCTCGCCCGCCGAATTTGAGACTCTGCTACAATCGCCCCCGGCCATGCAAACCCAAATCTTCGACCGCATCCCGCTCACCGCCCTCGACGACTTCCGCGCCCGCGGCCTCGCCCTCAGCCGGAACGTAATTACCACATATCTTCACAATGGCTGAGTCCATTAACCACCAAGGCACTAAGACACTAAGCTTCACCAAGAAAACTTTGTGGAACTTCGTGGCCTTGTGCCTTTGTAGTGAACACCTCTTTGAATGAAAGACTGACTATGCGACTGTTCATCACCGGCATCAAAGGCCAACTTGGATCGGAACTGGCGCGGCAAGCCATGACTGCAGGAATGGAACTTGACGGTGGCGACCTTCACGAATTCGACATCACCAACCTCGCCCAGACTCGCGCCGCCATCGGCGCACACCGCCCGGACGTTGTCCTGCACTGCGCCGCCTTCACCGACGTAGACGCCGCCGCCCGCCAGCCCGACCTGGCCTACCGCGCCAACGGCCTGGGCACGCAAAACGTCGCCCTGGCCTGCGCCGAAGCCAACGCCGCCATGCTCTACGTCAGCAGTAACGAAGTCTTCGACGGCGCGAAAAACGAGCCGTATCGCGAATTCGATAACACCAACCCGGTCAACCCCTACGGCTACTCCAAACTCGCCGGAGAAAAATTCACCGCCCTCCTGCTCAACCGCTTCTACATCGTTCGCACCTCCTGGCTCACCTCAAAAGGCGGGCGCAACTTCGTCCACCGCATCCAACAACTCGCCGATGAGAACGGCGGCCTAAAAGTTGTGACCGACGAAGTGGCCTGCCCCACTTTCACTCCCGACCTCGCCGCCGCCATCCTCAAGCTGATTGCGACCGGAAGTTACGGCATCTATCATCTGGTGAACGGCGGCTACTGCTCGCGCTTCGACTACGCCAAACACATCCTTGAACTCAGTGGCCGCCGCCACGTGCCAGTGGAACCGATTCTGCTCTCGGACTTTTCTCGCCCCTCAACCCCGCCCAAATTTACACCCCTTGCCAACCAGGCCGCCGCCGCGCTGGGCATCACCCTGCGGCCCTGGCAAGAGGCGCTGGCCGAGTTTCTGAGCGTGTAAAAGACAAGGAGACGCGGAGAAGGGGAGACAAAAGAGAACTCCTTGTCTCCTTGTCTCCTTGTCATCTTGTCACCCTGTCATGCTCTCCATCATCATCCCCAACTGGAACGGCGCTTCCCACCTACCCGCCTGCCTCAACTCTCTTCGACAGCAAACGCTTCAGGAGTTTGAAATCATCGTCGCCGACAATGCCAGCAGTGACAATTCGCGCGAACTGCTCGCCCGCGACTACCCGGAAGTGAAAGTGATCGCTCTGGATCGTAACGCCGGTTTCACCGGGGCCAGCAACGCCGGGCTGAGGGCGGCCAAAGGCAACATCCAAATTCTGCTCAACAACGACACCGAAGTTGATCCAAACTGGCTGGCCGAAGTCGCCGCCGCTTTTGATCGTCACCCCGAAGCGGCCATCGTCGCCTCAAAGATGTTGCTCTTTGATCAACGCGACACCTTTCACACGGCGGGCGACCTGTATCGAACCAACGGTCTCCCGGCAAACCAGGGGGTCTGGCAGAAAGACGTCGGCCAGTTTGACGAGGGCCATGTCTTCTCAGCCTGCGGCGGCTCGGCGGCGTATCGCAAAGTCATGCTCGATCAAATCGGCTTGCTCGACGACGATTTCTTTTTCTCGTGCGAGGATGTGGACCTGGCCTGGCGGGCGCAGTTGGCCGGATGGAAAGCCGTGTTCGCCCCGCGAGCGGTTGTGTTTCACAAACTCTCGGCCACCGGCGGCGGGGCGACCGCCAGTTTTTATGATGGGCGCAACTTCATTTACGTGCTGGTCAAAGACGTGCCGGCGAGCGTATGGCGCAAACACTGGCGTGAGATAATCGGGGCGCAGTTGCGCCTTGCGCTTGAAGCCCTGAAAGCCTGGCGCGGCCAAGCGGCCCGCGCCCGCTTGCGCGGCCAGCTTGCCGGAGTGCTGGCCCTGCCCAAACTGCTCGCCAAGCGAAAGCGGGTGCAAGCCACCCGCAAAGTTTCGGATGAGTATGTTCTTTCAATTTTGAGTGACTTATAAACGATATTGCGTGGTGCGTAGTGCGTATCTCCTTACGCACCACGCACCACGCAATATGCAACACAAAACTGTGACCAACGCCACCTTCCTCTCTATCATCATTCCTGCCCACAACGAAGAGCATCGCCTGCCGCCCACCCTGGCCTCGATCAACGCCTACCTCGACAAGCAATCGTACGCGAGCGAGATCGTCGTCGTCGAGAACGGCAGCCAGGACCTCACCGCCGTCGTCACCGAGGCCTTCGCCGCCGATCATTCACGCACGCGACTCATTCGCGAGAGCGCGCGAGGCAAGGGCTTGGCCGTGCGTCGAGGTATGCTTGAAGCCAAAGGCCAGTTCCGCTTCATCTGCGACGCCGATCTCTCGATGCCAATTCAAGAGATCGCCAAGTTCCTGCCGCCTCAGCTTGAGAGCGCTGAGGTGGCCATTGGTTCACGCGAAGCGCCAGGAGCCAGGCGCTACAACGAACCGCCGCATCGCCACATTATCGGGCGTGTCTTCAGTAACCTGGTGAAGTTCTTCGCCCTGCCCGGCTTCGAGGACACGCAGTGCGGCTTCAAGTGCTTCTCAGCCAAAGCCGCCGAGGATATTTTCCGGGTGCAGGTGTTGAATGGCATGAGCTTCGACGTGGAGGCGCTCTACATCGCCGTCAAGCGCGGCTACCGCGTGGCCGAAGTGCCCATCAACTGGTATTACCGCTCCGAGAGCCGCGTCCGTCTGCTCGACGACTCGCTCCGCATGTTCAAGGACATCCTCACCATCCGGCAGAATTGGGAACAGGGGAAGTATGAACGACGATAGACGACGGACAAGGGACGACGGATAATCATTCGTCATTCATCACCTGTCATTCATCATCTGTCATTTGTCATTCTTCATTTGTCATTCTTCATTTGTCATTTGTCATTCTTCATTTGTCACGACCATGCCCACCCTCAAACTTGAACGCCGCTTCCTCGCTCAAGGCCATCATCTGATCGCCGGCATTGACGAGGCCGGACGCGGAGCCTGGGCCGGGCCGGTGGTGGCCGCCGCCGTCATCCTCCCCCTCAACCGCCGTGACCTGGCCTCGGCCCTCAAAGGCGTGAACGATTCCAAGAAGCTCACCGCCCGCCAGCGCGAAAAGTTGTACGCAGCAATTTGCGACGTGGCCGTGTCGGTTGGTGTGGGCGGGGCCGGGCCGGGCGAAATTGACTCGAACGGCATCGTGCCCGCCACCCGAGCCGCCATGCAACGAGCGGTTGCCATGCTCCACCCCCAACCCAAAGCTCTCCTCATTGACGCCGTCAACCTCTCCTCTCTCTTCTCTCTTCCTCAACACTTTTTGAACTACGGCGACTGCCTCTCCCTCAGCATCGCCGCCGCCTCCATCGTCGCCAAAGTCAGCCGCGACCGGGCGATGGTGAAACTTGATGCGCTCCATCCCGGCTACAGCTTCGCGAAGCACAAGGGCTACGGCACGGCCCTGCACAAAGTTGCGCTGGAGGAGTTGGGGGTGAGCGAGGTACATCGGAGGAGTTATGGGCCGATCAGGGGGTTACTGGAGAAAGCAGGGTTATAATTCTGATGAAACATCAGCGAATACCATTATTGGAACTTCATCTATGTCAATTCACATTCTCCGCGAACGAGCCACACCTGAACAGATAGCTGCTATGCTGGCAGACTGGGGCGTTCTGATCAAAGTTGCAGTTGATGTACAGCGCGAAATCATGGCCGGCGGCGGCGAGATGCACGCAGATAGCGAAGCAGTGCTTCTGGCTGATGGAAGCAGGCAATCCGATTTATGGGGCGCGAATTGGTACCCTGCCAGTAACGAGATACGATTTGAGGCGATCATCAACCTTCGTTCACGAGACGGCAACACTAAAACGGAAGTGCAGAATCCGGCTATTCGCGCCAAAATGGAAAATATCATTCGCCAACTTTTGGCAGGTGACTCATGAAAGACTTTGCCGTAGTTCAGAAAAGGTTTATGCGCGATCCCTTGCCAATCCGTTTGGGCGGGTTGGCAGCAGATTTAGCGCGGGTGAGTTCAACGGCGATGAATCCCGTTAATTCGCAGGTCGTTCAAGTTTTACTGGAGGAAGCGCGACGGTTTATCGAATGGACAGCGACAGAGACCAAATCCGATACAGCAAGTCAGCTTGTTGATCTGCAAATTAATCTCACGTTGTGGCTTCATGTCTGGCCAGTTGCTTCCACAAACTCCTTTCAGCGAGCTTTGCTGGCCCATCAAGCATCAGAATGGTCAGACAGGGTGTTAGCGATGTCAGGCCTCACAGAAGAAACCGCTGTTTCCGCCTGATGCCTCTCGCCCTCATCCACGACTGGCTCAACCAACTCGGCGGCGCCGAAGACGTGCTGGAAGTGCTGGCCGAAATGTTTCCCGGCGCGCCCGTCTTCACCTCCATTTACTGGCGCGAGAAGATGCCGCCCAAATATCGCCAGTGGCCGATCCGCGCTTCATTTATGGATCGCCTGCCAGCCATTCACCGCTATCATCAGCCCTATCTTCTGCTTTACCCGTTCGCCTTCGAGCGCTTCGACCTCACCGGCTTTGACCTCATTCTCTCCAACAAGAGCGGCTTCTGTCACGGCGTCCGCAAGCCACCGGGCGCGGTGCACATCTGTTACTGCCTCACGCCCACTCGCTACGTCTGGGGCTTTGACGACTACGCAACCCGTGAAGGCTTCAGCCCGGCCCAGCGCCGAATCCTGCTCCCCGTCCTCAACCTGCTCAAACAGTGGGACAAGGCCGCCGCGCAACGTGTTGACCATTTCATCGCCATTTCGTCGGAAGTTCAGCGGCGAATCGCCCGCTTCTATGGCCGCGAGTCGGTTATCATTTACCCGCCTGTGATGACAGATCGATTCAATATTGCCGACTCTGTTGGCGACTATTTTCTCTGCCTGGGCCGCCTCATCCCTTACAAGCGAGTCGATCTCGCCGTGCGCGCCTGCACCGCCCTCAACCTGCCCTTGCTCGTCGGCGGCGACGGGCGCGACCGGGCGCGGCTGGAAAAAATGGCCGGGTCTACGGTAAAATTCCTGGGCCGCGTGCCAGAGGCCGACCTGCCCGATCTCATGGCTCGTTGTAAAGCCTTCATCTTTCCAGGGCTGGAGGACTTTGGCATCACCCCGGTTCAGGCCCAGGCGGCGGGCAGACCTGCCATCGCTTTTGCCGGCGGCGGCGCGCTGGACACCGTCATCGAAAATCAAACCGGCCATCTCTTCCACGAGCAGACTGTCCAATCTCTAATCTCCACTCTCAAATCATTCGACTCGTCCAAATTTGATCCAGCTTTTATCCGTGCCCACGCCCTCAAGTTTGATCGAAAGGTGTTTGAAAGAGAACTGCGCAACTTTATAGAGTCGGCTATCCCCGTCAAACGACAGGCGTAAAACGTCAAGATCACGTTTGTCGTTTGACGTTTCACTTTTGAGACTTCATGGAACTTCGCCTCTACTTCCTCATCCTCCGCCGCTGGTGGTGGCTCGTCGCCATTCCGGCCCTCGTCGTCGGCGCGGTCGGCCTGGCTACCTATCAGCGCCCGCCCACCATTTACGGCGCAACCGTGCGCTTCAACGCCAGCCTGCCGCCGGCACTCGGCAGTTCCGGCTTCGATCCCACTTATTACAGTTGGCTCACTTCAGAGTACATCGTCGGCGGCCTCTCAGACTGGATCAAAACGAGCGCCTTCGCCCAGGCCGTGAGCGACGAACTCGCAACACAAGGCAAGACTCTGCAAGCTTCGTTCACGTCTGACTACGTCCGTAGTCAACTGGTGCTCTTCGTCAACGGCAGTGATGCCGACTCGGTTAAAGCCGCCGCCGAGGCCGCTGTCGTTGTCCTGCAAAATCGCAACGCCGAAGCCTTCCCCCAACTTGGCGGCGCAAATGCGGTGGTGGCTGTTCTTGATACACCGACCGTCGGCGCCTCCTCGCCCGGACTCCGTTCGATGATCGATCTCCCCATCCGACTCGGCCTCGGTTTGGCCGTCGGCGTCGCCCTCGCCTTCATCGCTCATTATCTCGATCCCTTCTTACGCAACAAGCATGAAATTGAAGCAATGGGCCTGAAGGTGTTGGGCGAGATACCTAAGAAATAGAATTCAGAAGTCAGGACTCGGAATTTAGAATTTTTATTCTGGCTCCTGACTTCTGACTCCTGAATTCTGGTAAGATTGGCCTTCGGAGAATTTCAATGACCATCAACGAATACGTTCGCATCATTTGGCGGCGCGGCTGGATTCTGGCCCTGGTGGCCGCCCTCACCGCCGCCTCGGCCTTCGTCTTCAGCAAACTGCAAACGCCGATCTACAAATCCACCATCTACTTGCTGGTGCAACCGGCCCGCACCGACTTCGGCCTCACCCAGTCGGCCAAGATTCTTCTGCGCTCTTACGTTGCCTGGATGGACACCGACAACCGCGCCAAAGACGTGATTGAGGCGATGCAACTCGACACCGAGCCGCAAACCCTGCGCGGCAACATCACCATCGCCTCCGACGACTCGCGCTTCGTCATCCAAATTGACGCCAAGAACGAAAATGGCGACCTGGCCAACGACGTTGCCAAAAAGTGGGCCGAACTTTTCATCCAGTGGCGCAATGAGGAAAATCAGAAACAGCGCAAAGAAGATCGGGTGGACGCCATCCTCCTCGACGAGCCGCGTTTCGTCACCGACCGGCCCAAGACCTCCATCAACACCATTGCCGGCGGCGTGCTGGGTCTGCTCATCGGCGGCGTCATCGTCTTCATCCTGGAATATCTGGAGTCCGCCGTCATCCGCTCCGCCGCCGACATCGAACGCCAATTCAACCTGCCCGTCCTCGGAGCCATCCCGGCCGCCGAAGGAGCGCGAAGAAAACGCTAGAGCGACAAAAGACGTAGGACGAAGGACGAAAGTTGCCGTCGTTCGTCATTCGTCATTCGTCACCCGAAGGGGTCATTCATGAAAGACACCCTCATCACCCTCACCGATCCTCGTTCATCCGCCGCCGAAGCCTTTCGCACCCTGCGGACGAACCTCACCTTCTCCGGCCTCGAAAAGCCGCTCACCACTCTGCTTGTCACCTCGGCCTCGTCTGACATCCTGGCGGGCAAAAGCAGTGTCGTTGCCAACCTGGCCATCACCTTCGCCCAGGGCGGGCGCAAAACGATCCTCGTTGATTGTGATCTGCACCGCCCCGCGCAACACACCCTTTGGGATTTACCCAACGATCGCGGACTGAGCAACTTTGTTCTGGAAGGCGGCGACCCCGAAAAGCACGGGCTGGCCGCCGCCGCAGGTGTGGATGACTTGTTTCTGCTCCCCTCCGGCCCGCTCCCGCCCATCCCCGCCGACCTGATCAGCTCCAAGAAGATGGATGCCGCCATCGCCGACCTGAAATCGCGCGCCGACATCGTCTTGTTCGACGCCCCACCCGTCGTCGCCGTCACCGACGCCGCCCTGCTGGCCACCAAACTCGACGGCGTCCTGCTCGTCCTCAGCGCCGGCCACACCCGCCGCGAACACGCCGCCCAGGCTAAGGAACTGCTCGACAAAATCAAAGTCCGCATCGTCGGCACGGTGCTGACGAATGCGAGCGTGGATTCCAAAATGAGCAATTACTAAATCGATTCAACTATGGAAACTTCACCTCTACACATATTTTTTCGGATCCTATCCTATCGCTATACCCTTTATGGAGCTGTAGGATTTGGTGTTGGCTTGGCGTTATTTATGAGCCCGTGGTCCCTTGCTTTCCCGACAGATAATGTGTTTGTTGAAAGGGCCACAAGAGCCATGTCGTTACTCATAGCTTGCGGTATTGGCGGGGTTGCCTTGGGTTACGCCACCCACATTCGACAAAACGTCAAGACGTATGCGCTTGCGAGTATGTTGGGCGGTTGCGGATCAATTGCGGCTTCGTTTTTCTCTTCCACATTTACAGATCAGTATTTGTTTCTTGCATTCATAGATTTTCTACAGCCTGCTCTGCTCGGCCTTTCCATTGGGGCCGCTCTGGGGGCCATTCAGCGAAAACCAGCAGTTTGGCAATTAGCTATAGCAGGCGCGGCTGGCTTTCCAATTGGAGCGTGGCTCTTTATGTTTTATATGCATCAATTACGCGAGTCGATTCCAGTTACGGAGGCCGCTTCCTCGATAGTTTGGTTGAATATGCTTGGCGGCGTTATTGTTGGGGCAATTGGCGGAGGATGTTTAGGCGCGGCACTTAATATGCATCATGATGAACAAAAGCTAATGGGGCACCAACTATGAAAGGCCTCATCCTCTCCGGCGGCAAAGGTACCCGCCTCTACCCGCTCACTTACACTCGCGCCAAGCAACTCATCCCGGTCGCCAACGAGCCGGTGCTCTTTCGCGTCATTCGCGCCATCCGTGACGCCGGTATCAACGACATCGGCATCGTCGTCGGCGACACCGCGCCCGAAATCAAGGAAGCGGTGAACAGCGGCGAGCGTTGGGGCGTGAAGATCACCTATATCGAGCAGTCGGCGCCCGCCGGGCTGGCCCACGCCGTCAAAGAGTCGCTCGACTTTATCGGCGACGACCGCTTTGTGATGTTTCTTGGCGACAATGTGATTCAGGGCGGCATCAGCCCTCTCATCCGCCAGTTCGCCGACAGCCAGTGGAACAGCCAGATCGTATTGACTGCCGTCGAGAACCCGCAACAGTTCGGCGTGGCCGAACTCAACAGCGACGGCACGATCAAACACCTCGTCGAAAAACCGAAGAACCCGCCCTCCAACCTAGCCCTGGTCGGCATCTACATGTTCGACCAGCACATTCGCGAAGCCGTCCACGCCATCAAGCCCTCATTCCGCAACGAGCTTGAAATCACCGACGCTATTCAATGGCTGATCGAGCAAGGCTACGCCGTCCATCCTTACGTTCACACCGGCTGGTGGATTGACACCGGCAAGCCTGGCGACATGCTCACCGCCAACGCTCACGTGCTGGAAGAAGTGAAGCCTCACATTGACGGCGCGGTAGACTCGGCTTCCAAACTAGATCCACGGGTGACAATCGAAAAAGGGGCGGTGGTGGAGAACAGCGTCATTCGCGGCCCGACCATCATCGGCGAGAACACCGTCATCCGCGATTCGTACATCGGCCCGTTCACGAGCATCTATCATCATTGCCTCGTCGAGAAGAGCGAGATTGAGCACACGATTGTGCTGGAGAACAGCAAGGTGCTTGACGTGCCCTATCGCATCGCCGACAGCATCATCGGGCGCAACGCCACTGTCACCCGCTCCGAGATCAAACCTAAAGCGATCAAGATGAATTTGGGTGATTACAGTCAGGTGGGCGTTTTGTAGAGAGCATCATTTCTAATCCGCAGGGCGACGTTGTTCTGGAGATAGGCTTTGGCCTTGCCGGGGAACTTCTCCAGCGGAACCAAGCCTATCTTTAGAATCAAGGGATGTGGGCGGATTAGAGGCGTGACTAGCGACTGATGTCATTCGTGATCCGCCCCGCCGCCGCTGCCGACCGCCCTTTCCTTCGCGCCTTCATGCGCGAACACTGGGGCGATGAGGCGATGGTTGACCGTGAGCGCGTTTTTTATCCCGCCGAGAACCCGGCCTTCATTGCCGAAGACGGCGGCGAGGTGGCGGGTGTGGTGACGTATGATGCGCAAGACGGCGAGTGTGAAGTCACCAGTCTCAACAGCCTGCGCCGGGGGCAGGGCATCGGCGGGGCGCTGATGGATACGGTGATTGCCGAGGCAAAGAAAAAGGACTGTAAGCGTGTGTGGCTTCTCACCACCAACGACAATCTCGTTGGCCTGAAGTTTTACCAGAAGCGCGGCTTCAGGCTGGTGGCGCTCTATCCAGGCGCGATTGACGTTGCCCGCAAACTCAAACCGCAAATCTCGCTCATTGGCGAAAGCGGCATCCCGATTCGCGACGAACTGGAACTTGAACTGAAACTTGTCTAACTGTAAGGAACGCCTGGAACGCAAACGGAATTTGCAGGATTTGTTTAGCTGAGGATGTCATTCCGAGCCGTGCGCTTCGGCGAGGAATCTCTAGGCCAGCCCAGAGATTCCTCGCTTTGCTCGGAATGACAACCCAGACAGTTGGGTAAACCATCCAAGATAACTTTGCGTCCTTTGCGTCTTTGCGGTGAAAAACTGTTGATTATGAAAAATCTTCTCGTCACCGGCGGAGCCGGGTTCATCGGCTCCAATTTTTGTCCATCACATGCTTGGCAAGTATGCCGGCTACAACATCGTCGTCTTCGACAAGCTGACCTACGCCGGGCGGCTAGAGAATTTGAAACCGGCAGAAGGCAACCCGCGCTTTGCCTTCGTGCGGGGCGACATTTGCGATGGGGCCGCTGTGCGGGCCGCTATCAAAGAGCACGACATTGACACTATTGTCAACTTCGCCGCCGAGACTCACGTGGACCGCTCCATCCTGGAGTCTGATGCCGTCGTGAAAACCAACGTCAACGGCACGCACGTTTTGCTGGAGGCGGCCAAAGAGTTCAAACTCGAACGCTTCCACCAGATTTCCACCGACGAGGTATACGGCCAGGTTCCCGCGCCCAACCGCAGTGTCGAGGGCGACCCGCTGGAGCCGCGAAGCCCGTACTCGGCCAGCAAGGCTGGAGCTGAACATTTGGTGTACGCCTATTTCGTCACCTACGGTTTGCCCGTCACCACCACCCGCGGCTCCAACAACATCGGCCCCTATCACTATCCCGAAAAGGCCGTGCCGCTCTTCACCACCAACGCCATTGACAACCAGCCACTCCCCATTTACGGCGACGGAATGCAACAGCGCGACTATCAATACGTGCTCGATCACTGCGAAGGCATTGACGTTGTGTTGCACAACGGCAAGCTGGGCGAAGTTTACAACGTGGGCACGGGCGTGGAGACGCACAACATTGACATGGCCCGCAAGATTCTCGACCTGCTTGGCAAGCCCCACAGCCTGCTGACGTTCGTGGTGGATCGCGCCGGGCACGACCGCCGCTACGCCCTCGACGTGAGCAAACTGCGTGCCCTGGGCTGGGTTCCCGGCCACACCTTTGATCAGGCGCTGGAGTTGACGGTGAAATGGTTCGTGGACAACGAGCCGTGGTGGCGGCCCATCAAGTCTGGCGAGTATTTGGAGTATTACCGCAAGCAGTACGTGGAGCGGGAGAAGTAAAAACGAAACGCCTATTTATGCTTTTTCGGCTCTGCCGGATTTACCGTGAAAAGAAATTTTGGACGCGGATGAACGCTGATTTTCGCGGATAAAAGAAAAAATCTGCGTTCATCCGCGCGCTTTGCGTCCGCGTCCCATTTCCCGTTAAAGCCGGGAGACCCGCTTTTTCTTTTTGCCTTTTGTGTCGCGCTTGGCCGGCTTGGAGAACTCTTTGCCCGTGGTGCGCGCCGGTTTGCGGCGTGAAGAATGGGGCGATTCTGAATGCGCCGCGCGGCGCGGCGGACGCGGCGCGATGTCGCGCGCTGTCGCCAAGCGCAGGGCCGCCTCGCGCCCGCGAATGCTGGCCCCGGCCATGCTCTGAAGAACTTGATTGAGGTAGCGGGCCGGCACTCCCACCACCGAATAGTCATCGTAAATCACAATCGGGCCAATTTCCTTGCCCGGCACTTCCGCTTCATTGGCAATTGCGCCCACCAAATCGGCGGGGCGCACCCGGGCCTCCAAACCGGCCCCCACCCACAATTGCACTGTCTCTCCTTCGGTGGGCGGCGTGGCCGGTGTGGCGGGCGCCGGTTCCGGCCTTGCCTTCCCGCCGAGGGGCTTGTTGCCTCGCGCCAGCCAGGCCGCCGCCGCCGCAATCTCGGCCAGGTCGTGGTCGCTCTCTGCCGCCAGTTCTTCAATCAGCGTGACGTAGGCCTCCAGCTCTTCTTCGGCCAATGTTTTGAGCAGGCGGTTCTTGAACAGCGTCCGCCGCCGCGCGGCGACATCGGCGTGGGTGGGCGCTTTGGCGAGCGTCAGCCGTTGGCCGGTGTAGCGCTCAATCTCGCGCATCATGTAAGCTTCGCGAGGCGTGACGAATAAAATGGCCTTGCCGGCGCGCCCGGCCCGGGCGGTGCGGCCAATGCGATGAACGTAGGACTCGGGGTCGTTGGGAATGTCGAAGTTGATGACGTGGCCGATATGCTCCACATCCAGACCGCGCGCCGCCACATCCGTGGCCACTACAATCTCCACCAACCCCTCTCGCATCCGGCGGATGACGCTTTCGCGTTGCGACTGGTTCATATCGCCGTGCATGGCTTCCACGGTGTAGCCGCGCGCCTCCAGACGCTCGGCCAAATCGGCGGCCCCCAGTTTGGTGCGCACAAAAATCAAAATGGCTTCACCGGGGACGGCCTCGGCCTCGAGCAGGTGGGTGAGCACCTCCAGTTTTTGTTTCTCCAACACCTGCACAAAATGTTGCTCCACCGTTGGCACGGTCAGCGTTTTGTGTTTGATCTCCACCGAAGCGGGCGTTTGGAGATAGCGTTCGGCGATGCGGCGTACCTCGCGCGGCAGGGTGGCCGAGAACAATGCCGTCTGGCGCTCGCCGGCGGCCTGGCTCAAAATCCACTCCACATCTTCCAGAAAGCCCATGCGCAACATCTCGTCGGCTTCATCCAACACCACCATCTTCAGCGCCGAGAGTTCCAGCGTGCCGCGCCGCAAATGATCCATGACCCGCCCCGGCGTGCCCACCACCACATGCACCCCGCCCCGCAAACGGCTCAACTGTTTTTGCATCGAGTCGCCGCCATAAATCGGCGTGATGCGCACGCGCCCCAGATGTTTGGCATAGGTGTGAATGGCTTCGGCCACCTGAATAGCCAGTTCGCGCGTGGGCGTAAGAATCAACGCTTGCACGGCGCTCTGGGTCAGATCGAGCTTCTCCAGAATCGGCAGGGCAAAGGCCGCCGTTTTGCCGGTGCCGGTTTGCGCTTGACCGATCAGGTCGCGGCCCGCCAGCAGTAGCGGGATGGTCTGACGCTGGATAGGCGTGGGGGTTTCGTAGCCGACGGCGTTGAGCGCCTCGACGAGGATGTCGCGCAAACCCAGTTGGGCAAAAGTTTCAATCGTAGGTGTTTGATCAGAATTCATAACATTCTCCAATTCTTCAATATCTCGCGCGCCGCGTTGTGGCCGTTCACCCCGGTGACGCCGCCGCCCGGGTGCGCGCCCGCGCCGCACAAATATAAGTCGCCGTTCCAGCACTATAAGACACGAAGTGTTTCAAAAAACACTTCGTGTCCGCCTACGCTTCGCGAATCGCTTCCGAAGTTTGCCAGCGCACGGTGATTCCCCAAATGGCAACCGGCCCGATTGAGATGGCGGCTAGCACGATTGCCAGAAAACGCGGGTCGGCAATGTATTGATCGAGCATCAGGCCGGTGAGCCAGACCGAGACCGACATGGCCAGGGTGAAGAGGCCGAAGTCGAGCGAATAGACGCGGCCAAGAAAATTGTTGGGCACGGCCATTTGCAACAGCACATCGCTGTACGTCCAGTTGAGCGAGCCGCCCATGCCGCGCAAAACGCAACCGACGAGAACGAGGGGCAGAGTCGGCGAGACGCCCAGAATTACCCAGGCGATGACGATGGCGACGTAGCCGCCGACGATGGCCCGCTTCAACATGCGGGCGCTGTGATCGTGAAACAGGTTGCCGACGAGCGGCCCGGCCACTGCGCCCACGCCGAAACCGGCCAGCATCAGCCCCAGTGTGGCCGCGCCGTCCTGCCCGTAGTGAAACACGCGCTGGGCGTAGATCGCGCCCATCACATCAATGCTCCCGATTTGTCCCATCGCTTTGATCAAGGTGAGCACGCCGACGTTGGGACGCTGGCGAACGTAGCTGAGGCCGGCCACGAAGTCGGCCCAGCCACTATGATGCGCGCCGGGCGCGGCGGTTGTTTTTGGCATGACAATCTGCAGAACCAGCAAGGCTGAGAGAATGAAACTTAACGAGTCTATCACCAGCGCGATTTGCGCGCCGAAGATGGCCGCCACCACGCCGCCAATCGCCGCGCCAAGAGTCAACATGGCCGACCAGGTGGTGCTCGACAGGGTGTTGGCGGTGAGCAGTTCCTCTTTGGCGATCAGCGTGGGCAGGCTGGCGGCGCGAGCCGGTTCGAAGAAGGCCGAGACGGCGAACTGAATGACGGACAGAACATAGATCAACCATACTCGCTCCGGCCTATCCACCAACAGAAAACACAACACGATCCCGGCGCGCAAAAGATCGCTGATGATCAGCACGGCTTTGCGGTTGAAGCGGTCGGCCACCACCCCGGCAAACGGCCCGGCCAGGAACGGCGGCAGGGCGCGGGCCAGAAACAGGCCGCCCACTGCCAAACTGGAGTCGGTGTAACGGTTGATCAAAATCACCGAGGCGATGGTGTTGAACCAGTCTCCGGTCAGGCTGATCACTTGAGCCAGCCATAAATATCGAAATTGAGGGCGTAGGCGAAGCAGGTTGAGGTAATTTTTCATGCGGCGATGATAGCACAGCGCCTCTCACGATAAGCAATTAGCGAGAGTCCTTCAGAATCTCCAGCGCCGCCAGGCGGCCCGGGCCGGCGGTGATGCCGCCGCCGGGGTGCGTGCCGGAACCGCACTGATAGTAGTTGCGGATGGGCGTGCGATACTTCGCCCAGCCGGGCGCGGGCCGCAGAAAGAAGAGTTGATCGAGGGTGAGTTCCCCGTGAAAGATGTTGCCCTCGGTGAGGCCGAAGTCGCGTTCCAAATCCCAGGGTGTGAGCACCTGGCGATGCAGAATCAAATCTTTGATATTGGGCGCGAACTCGGCCAGGGTGTTGACGACGGCGTCGCCGAAGGCTTCGCGTTGTTGATCGTTCCAGCCGCCGTTGAGTTTGTAGGGCGCGTATTGCACAAAGATGCTCATCACGTGCTTGCCGGGCGGGGCCATCGTCGGGTCAATCGTGGACGGAATGATCATGTCGAGATAGGGGCGGCGCGAGAACTCGCCGTACTTGGCGTCGTCGTAGGCCCGTTCGAGATAATCGGTGCTGGGGGCGATGTCCATCACACCCTGCAACAAGACCGGGTCGGGCATGGCGGTGAATTTGGGCAGGCTGTCGAGGGCCAGGTTGACCTTGCCCGACGAGCCGCGAAATTTGAACTTGCGAATCGACTCGACCAGATCGGAAGGCAGGTCTTTAGGTTCGACCATCTTCAAAAAAGTCTGGTGAGGATCGAGGGCGGAGACGATGGTGCGGGCGTAAATTTCTTCGCCGCTTTGGAGAGCGACGCCGACCGCCTGCCCGTTCCTGACGATGACCTGACTCACTGCCGCGTTGCACCGAATCTCGGCCCCGAAGTGGCGGGCGGCTCCGGCAATGGCGTTGCTCACTCCGCCCGTGCCGCCCTTTTGGAATCCCCACACGGTGAACGCGCCATCCATTTCGCCCATGACGTGATGCAGGAGAACGTAAGCCGTGCCGGGCGAGCGCGGCCCGAGCAGAGTGCCGATGATGCCGTTGACCGAAAGCGAGGCCCGCAGAAGATCGGTCTCGAACCACTCGGCCAGAAAGTCGTAGGCGCTCATCGTCATGAGCTTGGTCAGTTGATGGAGCGTTTTCTTGTCGAGCGATTTGAAATGCTTGAGCAAGTCGAAGGCGGTGCGGGCGTCGTCGAGGCCGGGGGAGGCGGGATCGGGCGGCACACTGCTCAGGATCGGTTTCACGGCAAAGCCCATTTCATAGAGCATGTGGCTGAATTCGGGATAAGCGTCGGCGTCTTTTTTGGAGTGGCGTTTGATTTCTTCGCGGGTGCTGGCTTCGTCCGACCACATGGCAAGGTAATCGCCGTCTTCAGTGGGGACGAAAGAATTGTCGAGCGGCAACAACTCCAGGCCGAAGCGCGGCAGTTGCAGTTCGCGGATCACTTCGGGCCGCAAAAGGCTGACGACGTAAGAGCAAACCGTGTATTTGAAGCCGGGATAAATTTCTTCGGTGACGGCGGCCCCGCCGAGGACATGGCGGCGTTCGAGGACGAGCACCTTTTTGCCGGCGCGGGCAAGATACGCGGCAGTCGTCAGCCCGTTGTGGCCGCCGCCGATCACGATTGCATCATAAGTCTTTTGCATTTGAGAGTCCAATTTTGCTTCTCACGAAATTAGCACCCTGAGCGGAGGCCTGCGTACTGTTCGCAGGCCGTAGTCGAAGCATGTCCTGAGCGAAGTCGAAGGGGGTGCGGGTTACACGCAAGAGCCGCGTCCTTCGACTGCGGGCGCGGAACCGCACCGCGCCCTCCGCTCAGGACGCTTGTTGTTTGAGGATGTTCAGGCATCCCTTTAAGCACGCTTTCTTTCAGGATTAAAGAAGGGAAGCTCGACGACAGTGGCGGCGGCCAACCGGCGATGCGCTTCGACCGTCACTTCCATATTGACCGCCGCGCCGGGTTGGGCGTATTCCGGCCTGAGCCGGGCGAGGGCGATGTACTTTTTCAACAGGGGCGACCAAGCGCCACTGGTGGCTTTGCCGATGTGCTGGCCGTCGGCATAAACCGGAACCGCAACGCTCCAGGCCGACTGCGGCAAATGAATCGGCATTCTGAACGAGCGATAGACTCCTTCAAGCGACTCCCACCCCACCTCAAGCCCGACGGTGGCCCAGGCCGGGCCGCGCTCTTTTTCTTTTCGCAACGCCTCGCGCCCGACAAAATTGCCTTTGTCCAACTTCACCGCCCAACCCAAACCGAGTTCAAACGGCGTTGACTTTTGAACGGCAAACGTTGTCTTCTTGGCCGAGACGAAGTCGGTGGCGACGAGGAGCAGGCCAGCCTCGATGCGGGCCATGTCGAGCGCGAGTTGACCGGCGGCGCGCAACTTGTAGGGTTGGCCGGCTTCGGTGATTGCGTCCCACACGCGCTCGGCGTTGGCGGGCGAGAGCCAGAGTTCGTAGCCCAGGTCGCCGGTGTAGCCAGTTCGGGAAATGGTGGCGGGGACACCGGCAATCGTCGTTTGCGTGAGGCGATAATATTGGAGATTAGAGATTAGAGGATTGGAGATTAAGGGATTGGAGATTGAGTCCAGGATGTCACGCGAGAGCGGGCCTTGCAGGGCCAGGGCGGCAATCTCTTCGGTGACGTCGTCAACTTGAACGTCGAGGCCGAGGGCATTATCCTGGAGCCAGCGCAGGGTAGGGTCGGCGGCGGTGAGGCGGTAGAGGTTCTCGCCAAGGCGGTGAAGGGTGCCGTCGTCAATCACCTTGCCCTGCTCGTCACACCAGGGCGTGTAAAGCACTTGCCCAACGGCGAGTTTCGATATGTCGCGAGTGACGACGCGGTTGAGGAGCTTGAGGGCATCCCGCCCGTGAAGGTGATACTTGTAGAGTGGCGAGATGTCAATGAGGCCGGCGGCAGTGCGAATGGCCCAATACTCACGAAGATGGTGCAACTCGTACATGTTGGCCGCGAGGAAGCCCGACCATTCGAGCCAGCTATGGCTTTGGCAAAGTTCGGAGGTGCGTGAGTAGAAGGGAGTGTAACGGGGCATGTTCCGTGTTCCGTATTGCTTATCTTATCGGTAAACGCAATTCGCATTACGAGTAGTGGCCGAGCGCCTTCAACACTTCGTGATCGAACGCCACCGGCAGATTCTCATGAACGGAGTGCAGTGGGCCGGGGCGGTAAACGCGCGACCTCATGCCGATTTGCGACTCCTCGCAGATGTGCCAATCCTGCCGGTTGGTCATGTCCCAAAACTCAACGGCGTCGTCCGGGTTGAAATCGGGCCGGGCCATCGTCTCCGGGTCGAACAGCCACTCACAGGTGATGAGCGTGTGCTCCGGGCTTTGCGGCCAGAGGGTGTGAGCCATCACATAATCGGGGTGCAGGCTGAGAAGTGTGTTGGGGAAAATGGAGTAGTAGTAGACGCGGCGCAAATCGTCGCCCGACACTTCGCCCAGCGGCGGGCGGCGCGTGCCGCCGGTCATCGTCATACTTTCATGCTCTTCGTTGATCACCATGTAGCCGCCAAGATGCGGCCCGTCAACCAGATCGTTGGCGCCGCTTAGATGCGACGAAAGTTTAGCCAGCGCCGGGTGAACGAGCGGGCAGTGATAGCACTCCGAGTAATTCTCGACCAGCAATTTCCAGTTGGCTTGCACATCGTAGTTAATGCGGCGAGCCAGGCGCAGGCTCGCCACATTCCAACGATCAAATTTGCCTTCGAGCGGCGCGAAGGCCAGGCTCAACGGTTCGGGTTCAGGATCAAGGTTAACGAACAAGAAGCCCTGCCAGGTTTCGAGGCAGGCACTATACAGCGGATAGTCACGTTTGTCGAAGCCGGCAATCTCGTTCATGTTCGGCGCGCCGACGAGCCGCCCGTCGAGCGTGTAAGTCCAGGCGTGATACGGGCACTGGATCGTTTCGTGGAAACGCCCTTGCTTGTCGGCGCACAGGCGCGTGCCGCGATGGCGGCAGACGTTGTAAAACGCGCGCGGCGCGCCGCTCCGGTCGCGGGTAATGATCAAACTCTCATCGCCGATGTTCTGGATGAAAAAATCGCCGGGATTGGGGATTTGGTCGGCGCGGCCCACGCACACCCAGCGTTTGTAGAAGATGCGCTCCATCTCATCGCGAAAGATCGTGACCGAGGCATAGAAGTCGCCTGGCAAAGTATTGAGTATGCTCATAAATATCCTTTCTGCTATTTCAGGGCAAACAGAAACGGGTGACGGCACGAGTATAAGCGGAAAGAATATCATGTCAACAGGTTTTATTGAGTTTTCGTGGCGATTATTCGGAGCCAGGAGACAAGCGATGTTGAATCATCACAAATCAATCTTACATTGCGCCTGACCTTGAAAGAACGTACAATCGTCCCGAACCAAGCCCTGGAAGGGAGATGAGCGTGGCCCGATCCCAAAGCAAATTAGACAAAACCGATCTGGCGATTATTCGCATTTTGCAAAAAGATGGACGCCGCCCCTACGCCGAGATCGCCGCCGAATTGGGACTGGCGGCTTCCACCGTGCAACAACGGGCCACCCGCCTCATCGAGACCGGCCTGGTTCAAATCACCGCCGTCACCGACCCGGCCACCATCGGCTACGCCGTCGCCGCCACCATCGCCGTCAAAGTTGAAGGCACGCGCCTGCTCGAAGCGGCGGCGGCCATCGAGAAATTCAAAGAGGTTGGCTACGTGGCCCTCTGCACCGGCTCTTACGACATCCTGCTCGAAGTCGGCTGTCGCGACAACGACGAACTGCTCAATTTCATTTCCAGTAAGTTAGCGAAAGTCAAAGGGGTGCGCGAGACCGAGACGTTTCTCTACTTGCGGATCGTCAAAAACACTTACCAATGGGGACTACTGGAAGAATGACAAAGGAGGAGATCATGAAACGCATTCATCTCTGCTTGCTCATCATTACAACGCTAACAGCCGCTTGCGCCGGCCCGGCAACCACGGCGGCTCCCGCCGAGGCCCCGACCGCCGCTCCAACCGGCCCGCTCGTCGTGCTCGACTGGTCAGGCTACGAACTGCCGGAGTTCTGGCAACCCTTCGCCGACAAGTATCCTGATGTCACCGTAGACTTCAGCTTCTTCGCCGAAGACGCCGAGGCCTTTGCCAAACTTCAGACCGGCTTTCAGTCCGACCTGGTTCACCCGTGCAGCAGTTGGTGGAAGCTGTACGTGGACAACGGCCTGGTGCAACCGATTGACACCTCAAAGTTGAGCAACTGGCCGGGCATCCGCCCCGAATTTGCCAAAGAGGGCCAGTTCGACGGCAAGCAATACTTCGTGCCCTGGGAGTGGGGCTACGAGTCGATCATCGTCCGCACCGATAAAGTCAAAACCATTCCGCAATCATGGGCCGATTTGTGGAAGCCGGAATATGCCGGGCACGTGGCGTTGTGGGATTCCGGCGAGTCCAACCATGCCATGGCCGCCCTGGCCCTGGGCTTCGACCCGTGGAACACCACACCTGAGCAAGAAGAACAAATCAAACAAAAACTCATCGAGATCAAACCGAACCTGGTCACCTACTGGGTTGACTTCACCGAAGTGCCGCTACTGCTCTCTTCGGGCGACGCCTGGGTGGTGGCCAACACCTGGCAAGACGCTTATAAATCGCTGGTGGATGAAGGCGTACCGGTAGAATATATCACCCCCAAAGAGGGCCGCCTGGGCTGGGTGTGCGGCTACGGCATTTCCAGCAAGGCCAGGAATGTTGATCTGGCTTACGAGTACATCAACGCCGCCATCGCGCCGCAGTCCATGGCCAACATGTCCAATGAGTACGCTTATGGCGCCGCCAACGCCGACGCCCTGCCGTTGACCGATGAGAGCTACGTGAAGATCATGCAGTTGGATCAACCAGACATTATTCAACGCACCGTCTTCTTCCAGTCGCTCACCTCGGAACAGCAACAAGCCTTCACCAGCTTGTGGGATGAAGTGAAGGCCGCGCCGTAAGCATCCTTCAGAACAGCACGGATTTGCAGAATTTCCGGATCGGATCCGCCCACGCGAAGCGCGCAAATCCGTGCTCTGCACACCTTCCATGAAGAGTCACGGTCGCATCGCCGCCCTCATGTCTCCGCCGGCTCTGTCGCTGGCCTTGTTCTTTCTCCTGCCCATGGCCATCATAGCCCTGTTCAGCTTCCGCGCCGGAACCTTTTCCCCGGAGCGCGACGTGTTCACCCTTGAGCATTATCAGGACTACGTCGGCAACACCTCCTTTCACCGTCTGCTCCTGCAATCGGCCATCGTGGCCTTTGCCACCTCAATCCTTTCCATCATCTTCGCTTATCCCATCGCCTACTTTCTCGCCTTTCGTGCCGGGCCGGCCCGGCTTACCCTGCTCACCATCCTCATCGTCCCCGCCTGGACGAGCTACCTGCTCCGCATCCTGGCCTGGAAATTGATTCTGGGATCGAATGGCCTGCTCAACTCTCTCTTGCTCTCCACTGGCCTCATCACTGAAGCCGCGCCCGTCCTGCTCTACAGCCGCACTGCCGTCATTGTGACTCTGGTCTACGTTTGGGTTCCATTTGTAGCTTTGCCCATCTTCTCAGCCTTGCAACGGATTGACCGTCACTTGTTTGAGGCCGCCGCCGATTTAGGTTGCCCGGCCTGGGAGACATTCCTGCGCGTAACCTTGCCCCTCAGTTTGCCCGGTGTGGCCGCCGGTTTCTTCTTCGTCTTCATCCCCACCCTCGGCGAGTGGGTGACGCCGTCACTGGTGGGCGGCGTGCAGGGCGTGATGTTTGGCAACCTCATCCAGGATCAATTTGTGCGCGCCCTCAACTGGCCGCTTGGTTCGTTGATGAGTCTGGTGATGCTGGCTCTGATGCTGATCCAGCTTGCCCTCTTCAGCCGCTTCATCCGCCTCTCCGATCTGGCAGGTCTCTGAAGATGAGCCGCCGCAACCTGCTCTCACCCGGCTTCCTGTACTTCGCCCTCTTCACCCTTTTCCTTTACGCGCCCATCCTCCTGCTCATCATTTTTTCCTTCAACGACTCGCGCAACCTCATCTTCCCGCTTAAAGGTTTCACCCTCAAGTGGTATCAGGAATTACTAAAGGCCAATGAGCTTTTGGATGCTGTCGTCAACAGCCTGGTGTTGGGTGTGATTTCGTCGGCGGTGGCAACGGCCCTGGGAACCCTGGCCGCCATCGGCATCGCCCGCTTCAACTTTCCGGGCCGCAAACTCTTCCTCGCCGTTTCGGCCATGCCGATGGTGATTCCCTACGTCGTGTTAGGCGTGGCCCTGCTCATCCTCTTCGCTCAGTTGGGCATCCCGCTTTCGTTGTGGACGGTCGGCGTGGGCCACGTCATCATCAACATTCCCTACGCCATGCTCATCGTCGCCAGCCGGTTGGCGGGCTTCGACGCCAATTTAGAAGAGGCGGCCATGGACTTGGGCGAAACGTACTGGGGCACGTTGAGGCGGGTCACCCTGCCGATCTGCGCCCCGGCGATCGTGTCCGCTTTTCTCTCCTCCTTCACCACCTCCTTCGACGAGTTCGCCGTCTCGTTCTTCCTCATCGGCACTGAGTCCACCTTGCCCATTTATCTTTACTCGCAGTTACGCTTCCCCAGCCGCCTGCCCCTGGTCGTCACCCTGGCCGCCATCATCATGGTCGGCTCGGTGCTGATCGTGTTGCTCTCCGAATGGTTGAGGCGCGTCGGCTCATTCACTGAATCGAAAGGTGTGATCTGATGGAGTTTGCGGTTGAACTGCGCAACGTGAGCAAAATTTTTGGCGACCGGTTGGGAGCCGGTCGAGCCGTCACTGCGGTGCACCAGATCAACCTGGCGATTCGCCCCGGCGAGTTCTTCACCCTGCTCGGCCCCAGCGGTTGCGGCAAGACAACCACCCTGCGCATGATCGCCGGCTTCGAGGCCGTCACCAGCGGAGACTTGTTGATTCAGGGCCAGCCGATGACGGACGTGCCGCCTAACAAGAGGCCGGTCAACACCGTCTTTCAAAACTATGCCCTGTTCCCGCATCTCACCGTTGCCGAGAACGTCGCCTTTGGTTTAGTCGTCAAGCGCCTGCCACGCGCCGAGCGTGAGCAACGCGCCGAGGAAGCGCTGGAACTGGTGCGCCTGCCCGGCCTGGGCCGCCGCAAGCCTTCGCAACTTTCGGGCGGGCAACAACAGCGGGTCGCCCTGGCCCGGGCACTGGTCAACCGCCCCGCCGTGCTTCTGCTCGACGAGCCGCTGGGCGCGCTGGACTTGAAGCTCCGCAAAGAAATGCAAATCGAACTCAAACGTCTCCAGCGTCAGGTCGGCGTCACCTTCATTTATGTGACTCATGATCAAGAAGAAGCTTTGACAATGTCGGATCGAATTGCGGTGATGAACCTGGGGCAGGTGTTGCAGATGGGCGACCCGGTGACGATCTACGAAAAGCCCGCCACCCGGTTTGTCGCCGACTTCATCGGGGAAACCAATTTCTTGAAGGGAACCGTCATCCACGCCGCCGAAGGCCGGGCGCAGATGACGATTGCCGGGGAGACCGTGTCAGTGTCGTCGAACCGTCAACCCTTGATCCAGGGCCAAACCGTCACGCTTGCGGTGCGCCCGGAGAAGGTGTCGCTGGCCCCGTTGGACGAAGCCAACGCCTTGAACGGCACCGTGCAGGAAGTGATCTACATCGGCACTGACACCCGCTACGTCGTCCGGCTGGCTTCGGGCGAGACGGTGGTGGCCCGCATTCAAAATGCGAACGGCAGTGGCTCAAACGAGCCTCGCGTCGGCGACGCTGTGAAAGTGTATTGGAAGCAGAAGGATGGGCGGGTGTTGACGGGTTAGCATCGTGGGGCGGCTTGTAGCCGCGATGCCGGTCAGCGATTGAGCATCTCGTCCAGCCGCCGCTGAAGATAAGCGCGCTCGGCGCTGTTGCCGCACAGGGCGAGCGCTCGCTCGTAGGCATCGGCGGCGGCCTCGCGCTGGTTCGCCCGACGCAGCAGATCGGCGCGCGCCGCGTGATAGGGATAATAGCCGTCCACCTGACTGTCGAGGCGCAATAGCATCTGCAAACCCGCCTGCGCGCCCGACGCCATCGCCACTGCCACCGCGCGGTTCACTTCGACCACCGGCGACGGAGTCATCGTCGCCAGCGTATCATAGAGGGCCGTGATCTGCCGCCAGTCGGTCGCCTCAGCCGTCGGCGCTTCGGCGTGCAATGCGCTGATCGCCGCCTGCACCTGATACGGTCCCGGATCGTTAAGGGCCAGCGCCTCGTCCAGAACCGCCGTCCCCTCGTGGATTTTTGCCCGATCCCAGCATGCCCGATCCTGTTCGTCGAGCAAGACGAGTTCGCCCGCCGCATCCAGCCGCGTCTCGCGCCGCGAATCGTGCAACAGCATCAGCGCCAGCAGACCACGCGCCTCGGCGCTTTGTGGAAGCAAATCCACCAGCACGCGGCCCAGACGGATCGCTTCCCCACACAATTCATGCCGGGTGAGTGTATCGCCACTGGTGGCGCAGTAACCCTCGTTGAAGATCAGGTAAATGACCGCCAGCAGCGCCTCCAGCCGTTCCGGCAGCAGGTCGGCGGGCGGCACGCGGTAAGGGATGCCGGCGTTACGGATTTTGCTCCGCGCCCGCGCCAGCCGCTGCGCCATCGTCGGCGCCGGGACGAGGAACGCGCGCGCAACCTCCTGCGTTGACAAGCCGCCGAGCGTGTGCAGAGTCAGCGCGACTTGCGCTTCCAGCGCCAGCGTGGGATGGCAACAGGTGAACATCAGTTTCAAGCGCTCATCGGGAATCGAGTCGTCCATCTCGGGTTCGTCCTGGTTGGCGACGAGAGAATCGAGGTCGAGGATGACGGCTTTACGCTCCAGCATCGCCGCGCGGCGCACATGGTCAATGGCGCGGCGTTTCGCGACAGTCAGCAACCACGCGCCGGGGTTGCGCGGAATGCCGTCGCTCTCCCAGCGTTCCAGCGCATTGACCAGCGCATCCTGTAGCGCCTCCTCGGCCAGCGCGAAATCGCCAAGCTGGCTGATGAGCGCCGCCAGAACACGCCCATGTTCTTCGCGGAAGGTCGTTTCTATCTGTGCCGCTGCGGTCATCCCCTAGCCCCACGCAAAAAGGTGGCGGGTGCGGTTCGTCCACGCCCGAAAAGGTAATCAGGTGTGAGCAAGAAAGTCGGCTATTTCCTTTGTGCTCGAAAGAACTCCTCCAACACGGGGCCTACGACAGCCGGGACAATATCATGGCCTTGACCTATCAAAGTGCGATATCGCCCCTCAGGCAAGGCATCGGCCAATGATTGCGCCGCGTGCCGCATCACCTCAGGACTTCCCTCGCCGTCTATCACGAGCGTGGGTACTCGGACGGAAGCCACCAGTCCGGTTGGCAATGACCTGAGGATAGTCGATTCGTAAACCAAGGTATGTGCCATTTTTTCAAGCGCTGGTCGGAAAGGCGCATTTCGCATCTGAGCAACGACGGCGGCTGGTATGCCTACTGCCTCGGTCTGGAAAAGCTCGACGGCATCGCCCCGGCGACCCGCCGAGATTAGCTCGGTGAGCTGGGGAGCGAGCTGTCCCGCCTTAGAGCCTGTCGGCGGTGGGTCGTATAAAGCTAGCTGTGAAATAGAGAGGCCATGAGCTGCCGCTCTCAGGGCCAGGGTTGCACCAGACGAATATCCGAATACGCAAGCCGATCCACCGGCTTGCGCGATCAGGGCGTCAAGGTCTTTGATCTCGCGCTCGATGGCATACGGTGCGGTATCACCACTCTCGCCTCGCCCCCGGCGGTCATAGTTGAACACGGTGAAATGCTGTTCGAGGAATCGAGCCAACGGTGCCCCGGTAGCCCGGTCGTTGAATGCGCCAACCACCAGGATGATCGCGGGACCCTCTCCTGACTGGTCAAAGGCGATACGAGTCCCATCTTTTGAAGTTACTGTTCCCATTTTGTTCTCCTTCTGTTGCTAATCTGAAACAGCGGACAACCTACGAAGTTGAGCCTGCCCTAAACCGCACGATATATCTTGATTTGCCAGCAGGGCGACGCTGGTCTTTCACAGCGGCATAACGTTCCGCGTCAGCCGCGCCGAACCCGCGCAGCGCGTCGGCTGCAATCCCCTATGCCGCCTTGCAGCATTCCTTCACCAAAGAAACCGGTGCGCCGCATCGTTTATCGTCAACTTGCCTGACGGTTTCTCAGGACGGGTTGTTAGGCCACCTTAGTAGGTAGTGTCACTGAACGGGCCAGTTCGGCTCGTTGCCAGTCCCCTTCCGCCGGCATCTGCGTTAGTCTCCTGCTGAATACCAGTCCAACACTCGTAAGGCGCGGAGGGTGTTCCACCGGCTCGGCCGGCCCTCGCCCTCGTCTATCTCGACCGGCATCACGCCGGGATACCGGGTCTCGAGCGGCCACCGCCCGTCTCCGTCGCGCTTCGACGCGACCAGCTCGATCGCCTCGGTCACCCGTTCGTCGGGCGTGACGCCGGCGCTGCGCAGGTACTCGAGCCCCCGCAGCATGTCGTAGTGCCACCACGTCGGGAAGGCGAAGCGCGTCCACGCGGCGTCGCCCTTGCGATCTCGCTCGATCACTTCGCCGGTCGACTGCCGCCGGAAGAGTCGGCGCTGGAGGAGGTACTCCTGCCCACGGAGACGGGCCTCGGTCACCTCCAGGCTCCCTCCCGTCGCTCGTTCGTGCTCGAGCAGAGCCTCCAGCACGCAGATCGTGGTGTTGAACGATGACCGCGTCGAGCCGTTCGGCGCCTCGCAGTTCCAGCCGCCGTCGGACAGCTGCTCGCCGAGCAGCCGGTCGACGATGCCGCGGACATCCTGGCCGAAGTAGGCGCCGGCCGTCGCCACCTGCCCGTTGATGCACGGCTCCACCTCGCCGGCGAAGAAGAGGTTGCCGTCGCACTCCTGCGGTCCCGAACCCTGCCACGTCACGTGGTCGCGGACGAGGCCCACCGCGCGCCGTGCCTCCGCGCTCGCAGGATCGAACCCCAGGTGGCGCAGCAGCCACAGGACGTGCATCGTGGAGTTCCACCCGCGGTTCCATGCCGCGCCGCCCCACGAGCCGTCGGCCTCCTGCAAGGAGAGCAGCCGCGCGCCCCAGCCCTCGGTGGCGACCCTTGCGCGCTCGGCCGCGACTTCATACGCGGGCGTATCGGTCAGGTCTCGCATCACCTGCCAGCGGATCGAAGGGTCAGAATCAAGCAGCCAGCGTATGACCGATGTCTTTGGCTTCGGGGCTTGCCGTTTGGGTGGATTGGTCGCCATCTGCCGGTTGCTCCTTACGTGGTCAAAAGACGCTGTTGGTGGCCTAACGGTTTGCGTTATCCCCTTCGGGGACAAGTGGGCGGGCATGGACTCTGCTTGGGAGCAGGAAAAGCCCGAAGCGAGGAAAATACTCGAAAATGCCGCAGAATCCCCGCCGTCGCCTGGTAGGGTCAGGGGATGACGCCTGGATTTAGGTGTGGCAGACCCGTTGCTCTCCATTTCTTCTGAGAGTGCCTCAATACCATCACCATGTCTGGTTTTCATCCCCTGCCACCTCGAACCGGACATGAGGTTTTCCCTCAT